>JBDSXV010000136.1:0-23667 GCA_039926025.1 Dokdonella sp. | reverse complement strand
CACGCCAGTTGTGGTGGAAGAACGATGCCTCGATCCGCACGATGGAACAGCTGCCCGAATACGCCGATCTCGGTTACGGCGAATACGGCGGCGAAGTCATTGCGCGCGAAGGCGGACTCACGTTCGGTATCGATCCGGTCGGCGGCCAGAAGACCGGCTGGTTCTACGACCAGCGCGAGAACAGAGATCAGCTCGCACGCTTCGTCAAGGGCAAGCGCGTGCTCGATATGTTCAGCTATCTCGGTGGCTGGGGTCTGCGCGCAGCGGCGTACGGCGCGAGTGAAGTCGTTTGCGTGGATGCGTCGGCGGCCGCGGTCGAATCAATCGCGCGCAATGCGGAGCGCAACGGCCTTGCTGATCGCGTGACCGCGGTTCGCGCCGATGCCTTCGATCACCTCAAGACGCTTCGCGAGGCGCGCGAACACTACGACGTCGTCATCCTCGATCCACCCGCCTTCATCAAGCGCAAGAAGGATTTCAAGGAAGGCAGTCTCGCCTACCGGCGCATCAACGAGCTCGGCATGCGCGTGCTGGCGAAAGATGGCCTGCTCGTCACTTGTTCGTGCTCGCACCACATGCCGCGCACCGCATTGCTCGACGGTGTGCAGCAGGGCGCGCGTCATCTTGACCGCCAGGCGCAGATGTTGATTGCCCTGCAGCAAGCGCCGGATCATCCGGTGCATCCGGCGATTGCAGAGACGGATTACCTGAAGGGATTCGTCTGCCGCGTCCTGCCGAGCTAAGCGAACATCAAAGAGACAGCGAGAGTCCGGCGATCGCCTGCATGCGGCTATCGGTTGAATGAGTCGTGGAAAATTCCGTCATCGGCGAGGCGGAAATCGATGCCCGTATGGACTTCACCTGCATGTACTTCAATGGGTGTGGCATCTGCGGTAGAGATGGGATCCACGAAACTGGGACAGGGCGCATCGAGGTACACCAGGCACGAGTATGGCCAGGACATGGTGTAGGCCTTCGCATAGGCGATACCTGCAGTCTGGATGGGCCATGCTTCGCTGGCAAAAGTGCCGTCGCTTTTGACCTGGATATATTGCTTCGCGGAACCGTCTTCACTGGCGACTTCAACGGTTGCAGCAAGCGGCGTATGGGTCGTGGCGTCTAGCACCGTGCCCGCAATAGACGCGCCCGCCGTCATGGGGATGTCGATGTTTTCGATGGTCGCACCGGTTGGGACCAGCACATCTGTCGCGTAGAACATGCAATTGGGGCTGCCGTGCGGGCAGACGATGTTCGGGTACGCCGCATTCACGTGCGGTGGGGCATGCCCCGCCCCGATGCGATAGGCATTGCCCGTCCCGGCGCCACCGGACATATAGAGCTCGTAATGTCCTTGGTCGCCTGAAACGGTGGACCAAAAGACTTCATAGGTATAACCGCCGAAAGGACCCTGGTCATAGTGACGGTAGTAGCCGCTCACCGTGACGCCGGGAATGCCGGCGCTCGTTGTGGCATCGAAGATCCTTCCGTGGACATAGCTGGACGGATGGAACTGGAAATCGATGTTGTCGACGGTACCGAGATTGGCGATCTCGACGAGCTGGCCATTGGTTGGATCGCATGCAGTTGGATCGCACGCTCCCGGGTGGATTTGCCATGCATCCGAGAAGGGGCCGGCCGACGCTAGCAGCAAGTAGTAGGCGCCGTTTGGCAATCCACTCGCACGGTAGCGGCCATTGACGTCCGACACGAGGAGCTCGCCAGCCAGGAAATCGCCTGTACTGGTGTAGAAGCTCATGCGGAAGGGGTAGGTCGCCAATGGACTTCCGGTATGCGCATCGAAGAACTGTCCGCTGATCGCACCACCGGCAACGAGATCGAAGTCGATTCCCGCGCGGTTCTCGCCTTCAGCGATGACCAGTGGAGTGAACGACGCTTCGCCGCCTTGCGACGTGATGTCTGCGTGGTCGTAGCACTGCCTCAGTGTTCCCAGTCCCATATCCCCGGTACAAACGCGATAGGTATCCGGATACAGACCGTCGAATCGATAGGTCCCGTCTGACTGCACGACAACGCTGCTGTCGATCCACGTGCCTTCCGATGAATTGCTGAGTGTCACGTACGTATTCGCGCTCGAATGTCCATCGGTGCGCGTGACATGACCGTGGATGCTTGCCGCGGAATGCAGCGGAAGATCGAGGTGCACATCGGATGTCGTCGGATCGAATGGAAGGTCGAGCCACAGATAGCCGTCGGCAGTCGCCTCAATGGCATAGGCATCGCCCGGCGCAGGAGGTTGGAGTGCAAACGCGTAACTGCCGTCCAAGCCGGATTCAGTCTGATCGATCACGCTGTAGTTTTTTACGAGCGTAACCGCGGCGTGAGCAACAGGAGCGCCTGAAGCTAACGATGAGACCCTTCCCGACACGATGTTCGCGGCTGCACTGCCGCCAGCGCAGAGCGCAGCGAACAAGAGGCCAGCCCTAGCAGCAGCCATCGAATGGACGGAAAACATCGAAACCCCTTTGGGTGCGCGCCGTGACAAGATGGCGGCAAATGAACTTGCCTGTGGATTCTCTCACGGCCACATCGACATGGGCGAATGCCAACGCTTAAATACGCTGGTCGGGGCTCTCGCCGAGTGCCGTGTCGTCGTGCAGATGCACACGGGTCGCGTCTGGCTCGAGAAGATATCGGCGAACGACGCGCCCTCGGAGGCTACGCGGTCTGAGGCCCGAGCGCGATAGGCCGCACCGATAGGGACTGAGTCGAAAGCGCCACCGACGCAGCAGGGCCGCTCCGCATGTGGTTGTTCGCTTGCTTCGTGCCAGATTCCGCTGAGAACGGGCACAATAGAGCGATCACGTCCTCTTCGCGACACGCCCATCGATGCACTATTTCGTCGACATCAACCCAATCGCAATCTCCCTCGGCCCCATCCAGGTGCACTGGTACGGGATCATGTACCTGCTCGGCTTCAGCGCCGCGTGGTGGCTGGGACAGCGCCGACGCGCAGCCGGGCGACTGGCGGTTACGCGTGACCAGTTTTCCGATCTGATGTTCTACGGCATGCTCGGCGTGATCGTAGGCGGTCGCGTCGGTTACATGCTGTTCTACAATACACCTGAACTCATTGCGCATCCGCTCAGCTTGTTCCGCGTGTGGGACGGCGGTATGTCGTTCCACGGCGGTCTGCTCGGCGTGCTCGTTGCGGGCCTGATCTGGACACGTCGCCAGCAGGTCAATTTCTTCGATGCGATCGATTTCATTGCGCCGCTGGTGCCGATTGGCCTGGGTCTGGGTCGCCTTGGCAACTTCATCAATGGCGAACTGTGGGGACGGGTCAGCGATGTGCCGTGGGCGATGATTTTCCCGAGTGCGCTTGAGAGTCTGGGAAAGACGCGTGACGAGCTGCACGCGATGGCGATGGCCGGGCAGCTCAACGATGCTGCGCGGCATCCGTCGCAGTTGTACGAGTTCGCTCTCGAAGGGGTCGTGCTGTTTGCGGTGCTGTGGTTCTACTCACGCAAGCCGCGACCTCGCTATGCGGTATCTGGCTTGTTTGCGCTGCTCTATGGTCTGTTCCGCTTCGCAGTGGAGTTCGTGCGCGTGCCGGATATCCAGCTTGGCTACCTCGCGTTTGATTGGCTCACGATGGGGCAGATACTTTCGCTGCCGCTGATTGCGGTCGGGCTGTTTTTGCTCTGGTGTTCGCGACGCGCGCCGACGGCAAAGGTCGTGGTGGCGGAGGCAGCCAGCGACGTACCTGTGCGAAACCCATCCCCAGCCAAACCCTCCCTTTGACGGGGAGGGCTTCAGAGCATCGCGGCTGAAGCCGCTCCCACAAAATCCATTCAAGCTCATGCGTCAGTACCTTGATCTCCTGCAACACGTCCTCGACCGCGGTGCGGAAAAATCCGATCGGACCGGCACCGGCACGCGCAGCGTGTTCGGCTGGCAGATGCGCTTCGATCTCGCGCAGGGTTTTCCGCTGGTCACGACGAAGAAGCTGCATCTGAAATCGATCGTGCACGAACTGATCTGGTTCCTGCGCGGCGACACGAATATCGGATATCTCAAGGACAACGGCGTCGGCATCTGGGACGAATGGGCCGACGCGAACGGCAACCTCGGGCCGGTCTACGGCAAGCAATGGCGTTCGTGGGCATGCCCTGACGGTCGCGTCGTCGACCAGATGGCATGGGTCGTCGAAGAGATCAAGCGCAATCCCGATTCGCGTCGCTTGATCGTCAGTGCGTGGAACGTCGCCGATCTGCCGACGATGGCGTTGCAGCCATGTCATGCGATGTTCCAGTTCTATGTTGCCAACGGGAAGCTGTCGTGCCAGTTGTATCAGCGCTCCGGTGACATTTTTCTTGGCGTGCCATTCAACATTGCGAGCTACGCGTTGTTGACGCAGATGGTGGCGCAGGTCTGCGGCCTCGGCGTCGGTGATTTCGTGCATACGCTGGGTGATGCGCATTTGTACTCGAACCACTACGAACAGGCGCGCGAGCAGCTCGCGCGCGAAACGCGCACGTTGCCGAAGCTGGCGTTGAATCCTGACGTGCGTTCGCTGTTTGACTTCCGCTATGAGGACGTCGCCATCAGCGACTACGCGCCGCATCCTGCGATCAAGGCACCGATTGCGGTATGACCGCGGCGCGCGTGGTCGAAATCAGCTTGATTGCGGCGCTTGATCGCAATCACGCGATTGGGCGCGATGGCGCAATGCCATGGCACCTGCCCGATGACCTCAAGCGTTTCAAGGCGCTGACGCTCGGCAAACCGGTCTTGATGGGACGCAAGACCGCACTCGCGATCGGGCGCGCGTTGCCCGGGCGCACCAATCTCGTGCTGACGCGTGGCGACAGCGCACCCTTCGCGGGCCAAGTCGTCGTGCATACGCTGGATGAAGCAATCGAATGTGCACGCGACACCGAACTTGCGGTGATCGGTGGCGGCGAGGTCTATGCGCTTGCGCTAGCGCGAGCCACGCATCTCAATCTGACCTGGATCGACACCGAAGCCGCGGATGCGGATGCGTTCTTTCCGCGCTTCGATGCAGGCGAGTGGGTCGAGACAGCGCGTGAGGAACACGCGGTCGATGCACGGCATGAATTTCCAATGACGTTCGTCGATTACATGCGCAAGTAGGGTGAGGTGAGCGTCTGCGCGGCTTGATCCAGTCTACGTTCGTTTAGCGCAGTCGCAGTGCAACGGACCAAGCTCAATCGGCTGCCAATATCCGCTTGCGTGCATCGGCGGCCATCTTGCCGATTTCGCTTTGGTCTTCCTGTACCGATTTGATCTGATTGACAAGCTCGATCTGCTTCTTCAACGGCGCGCTATCGTAGA
Organism: Dokdonella sp.; assembly: GCA_039926025.1. Lineage (GTDB taxonomy): Bacteria > Pseudomonadota > Gammaproteobacteria > Xanthomonadales > Rhodanobacteraceae > Dokdonella_A. Next base: position 18,351 of record JBDSXV010000136.1, on the reverse strand, counting down.
CGCTGTGTTTTTCGCGAGCGGCCAGGACAAGCGTCGATGCGTTCAAGCGGCTAAGCAAGGCCTGCTTGAGCGCATCGGTTTTGCCTTCGTCGAGCCAGTGCAGGTAAATCGTCGTGTCCGTCAGCACGTTGTTCGCATTGTCACGCCAAGCACCAACCAAGATGGAAGACATCGTGGAGGTGGCGAAATAGGCGCTGCCCATACCGCCCACTAGTGATCCAATAACGAGACCGATCAATGCGGCGATAGTGAGTTTGATCTTCATGGGTTTCTCCAAGGTGAAGATTAACTCAATCCTGCTCCTTCCCCGCCACCGGTTTGCGATCGGACTTGATGCTGACGAACTCCGGCTCTTCGCTGTCGAGGCGCAGTGCGGTCAGCGAACCGCCCCAGACGCAGCCGGTGTCGATCGCATGCACGCCGAGACCGCTGAAGCGTCCGAGGGTCGACCAGTGTCCGCATACGACGCGAACGTCGCGCTTGATCTGGCCTGGCACTTCGTACCAGGGATACAGTCCCGGGCGCTGTGTGCCCGGCGTGCCCTTGTCGCTGAAGGCGATGCGGCCGCGCACGTCGCAATAGCGCATGCGCGTGAACACATTGATGCCGGCGCGCCAGCGATCGATGCCACGCAGTTTCGGTGTCCACATATCCGGCTTGTTGCCAAACAGCTGCTTCATGAGGCGGCGGTAGCCTTCGCTGCGCAACTTGTCCTCGATCTCGCGCGCGACTTCGAGCGCCTGCTCGATTGTCCAGCGCGGGAACAAGCCGGCATGCACGAGGGCGAAGCCCAGCGTGCGATCGACATGCAGCAGATTCTGCTTGCGCAGCCAGTTCAGCAGTTCGTCGCGGTCCGGCGCGAACAGGATCTCGCGCAACTCGGGGTTGACGCGCGCCTGGTCCTCGCGCTTGCGTTCGGCGATCGCAAGCAGTGAAAGATCGTGGTTGCCAAGTGCGACGATGACGTTTGGGCCAAGCGACTTGATCAGGCGCAGTACCGCGAGCGACTGGCCACCGCGATTGACGAGGTCGCCGCAGAACCACAGCGTGTCCGCCGTCGGATCGAAGCGCAACTTGTCGATCAATCGGGTCAGTTCGTCGTGGCAACCCTGGATGTCACCGATCGCCCAGGTGGCCATCAGTGAAGCGTCCGCGGGATCGACAGCACGAACGCGGGAATATAGGCGTCGAACTGGGTGCCATCGTCCGCAACCATCTGGTAGCTGCCGCGCATCGTGCCGAGCGCAGTCTCGAGCACGGCGCCCGAGGTGTACTCGTAGTCGTCGCCGGGGCGCACCCAGGGTTGCTCGCCGACCACGCCGTCGCCATGCACTTCGCTGACCTTGCCGTTGCCATCGGTGATGACCCAGTGGCGCGACAACAGGCGTGCGCCGACCGTACCGTGGTTGGCGATGGTGATGGTGTAGGCGAACGCATAACGGTTGTCCCTGGGTGCCGACTGATCGTCGAGGAACCGGGTGTCGACCGAAATCGTGATGTCGTAAGGCTTCTTGCCGCTCATGGGTGTGGATTTTCAGGGACATGGGCCGCGCGGGCAAGCGCGACGAACGCGGAAGGCGCCAATTGCTCGGCGCGCGTGCCCGGATCGACACCCGCAGCGATGATCTGTTCGACCGAAACAACCTCGCGCAATGCGTTTGACAGGGTCTTGCGCCGCTGCCCGAATGCAGCCCGGACCACGCGTGCAATAACGGCGGCATCCGCATCCGGCCGTTGCGCGAGAGGCAGTGGCGTCATGCGAACGACGGCCGAGTCGACTTTCGGCGGTGGTCGGAACGCGCCAGGCGGCACTGCAAGCAATGGCTCGACGCGACAGACGAGCTGCAGCATGACCGAGAGTCGCCCATAGACCTTGCTGCCCGGGGCCGCAGCCATGCGATCGACGACTTCCTTCTGCAGCATGAAGTGCATGTCGCGGATCGCATCGAGGTGGTCGAGGCAATGGAACAGGATGGGCGACGAGATGTTGTAGGGCAAGTTGCCGACGACGCGCAGGGGTTCGCCTTGCGCGAGCGTGGCAAGGTCCACCCCGAGTACATCGGCATTCACGATATCGAGTTCGCCGACGCCTTCGGCAGCAGCGCGCAGGCGCGGGATCAAGTCGCGATCGAGTTCGATCACGGTCATCCGACCCAGCGCACGCAGCAGCGGCAGGGTCAGCGCGCCGTCTCCAGGGCCGATTTCGACCACACGCTCGCCCGGCGCGGGCGCAATCGCCTGCACGATGCGACGCAGGATGGTGGCGTCGTGCAGGAAGTGCTGGCCGAAGCGTTTCTTGTGGATGTGGCGATCGTCATGCATGCGCGCATCGTAACGGATCGGTCGCTTGATCTTGCGGGAGTTTCAGCGGCGATGCTTCTTGTGAGGAGAGCATCGCGGCTGAAGCCGCTCCCACAGGATCTTGCATCGACCGCGACATTTCTGCACAGGGTGACATTTCAATCCGATACCCCGGCTTCGCGCAGGGAAGGTCCGATCATCGGCGGGGGCCATCTTTTGTGGGAGCGGCTTCAGCCGCGATGCTTCTTGCGAGGAGAGCATTGCGGCTGAAGCCGCTGCCACAGACCATTGCTCCCACAGGTACCGATGCTTCAGCTTGGCGATGCTTTAGCCGTCCCCTTGAACGGGAGGCTCTCAGGCTGTTGCAGCTCAGCGAGTCAGATCAATCGCCAGCCGCGTCGCCGCGATCATGCTGCCTGCGTCCGCGCGATCGCTGCCAGCGAGATCGAGCGCGGTGCCGTGGTCGACCGACGTGCGGATATACGGCAACCCCAGCGTGATGTTGACGGCATGCCCAAAGCCGGCATGCTTGAGCACCGGCAAGCCCTGGTCGTGATACATCGCGAGCACGGCGTCGTAACGCTCCAGTTGAGCGGGCACGAAAGCGGTGTCGGCCGGGATCGGGCCTTGCACGTCGAAGCCAGCGGCCCGCAGCTGGCCGATCGCGGGTGCGATCTCGTCAATTTCCTCGCGCCCGAGATGGCCGCCTTCGCCCGCATGTGGATTGAGGCCGAGCACGGCGACGCTCGGCGCGGCAATGCCAAAATGCGCAATCAAGTCATCGCACAGGATGCGCAGACAACGCACGAGGCCTGCGCGCGTGATCGCGGCGGGTACCTTTGCGAGTGGCAAGTGTGTGGTCGCGAGCGCGACGCGCAGATCGCCGCCGCCGCGGCCACCGCCCGGCGCACTGAGCATCATCACGACATCGCAGCCTGCGCGATGCGCGAAGAATTCGGTGTGCCCGGTAAACGGGATGCCGGCGTCGTTGATCACGCCCTTGTGCACCGGTGCGGTCACGATCGCGCCGAACTCGCCACTGCTGGCGCCATCCGCAGCGCGCGCAAGCGTTGCGAGGACATACGGCGCGTTGCGTGGATCAAGCGTCCCCGGTATCGCGGCTGCGCACAGCGACATCGCGGCGACTCGCAGGCTGCCGGGCGCACGCGCATTCAAGATTACGCTGGGATCGTAACGGCTGATGTGCAACTCGATACCGGCAGCGCGTGCCGCGGCAGCGATCAACGCCGGGTCCGCGATCGCGATGAGATCGGCTGGGATATCGCTTGCGGCCAGCTTGGCGATCAGCTCGGGGCCGATGCCCGCGGGTTCGCCCGCGGTCAGGGCGAGGCGCGGAAGCGGCATGCCAGGCTTGGTCTCATCAATTCGCATGCGCAGGTGCCGGCTTGCGAGAACGCTGGCGCGCTTGCGTCATTCCCGCGCAGCGCCAGCGGCACGGGAGTGATGGCCGACGCGTCGGCGGGATGTTGCTTACGGCGCGCCCGGTGCCGCTGCGCTGCTCGCGTTCGCGCCGGGCAGGCGAATGTCGACATAGGCTTCGCTGCGGATCTGGCGCAGGAAAGCCTGGTATTCGTCCTCGGCCTTGCGCTGGAACAGCGCGTTCTTGGCCTGGTCACGCTGAAGCTCGCCGGACTTGTCGATGCTGCGCGTGTCGACGAGTTGCACGATGTGCCAGCCCGCGTCGGTCTGGAACGGTTGTGAAATTTCGCCCTTCTTCATCTCTTTCAGGGTCGCGGCGACGCGTTCGCCATAGGCGTCACCGGAGAACCAGCCGAGGTCGCCGCCAAGTCGCGCTGTTGCGTCGTCTTCGGACGTGTCCTTCGCGGCTTTCTCGAAATCTTCTCCGGCAAGGATGGCCTGACGCGCCGCGGCGACTTTCTTCTGCGCCTGTTCGCTCGACATGAGCTCGGTGATCTTGACCAGGATGTGGCGCGCGTGGGTCTCGGTGACCATCTGCTCGCCGCTGCCGCTGCCACTGTCGCGCTTGCCGATCAGCTTGACGATGTGGAAGCCGTTCGGACCGCGAATGGGCGTTGAAACCGCGCCGTCTGCAAGCTTGTCGGCAACGTCGATCATCGCTGGCGGCAGTTCATCGCGGCCACGCCAGCCGAGATCACCACCCTGCAGTGCATTTTCCGCATTCGAGTAGCGAATCGCTGCAGCAGCGAAATCCATGCCGTCATCGATTTTCTTTTTCGCCTCGTCAGCCTTGGCGTGCGCGACATCGATCTGCTCCGGGGTGGCCCCGTCCGGCACATTGATCACGATGTAACCGAGGTGAATCTGGCCGTGGTTGAGGCCGCCGTTCTTGATCATGCTGTCGATCTCGGCGTCGCTGACATGGACGCGACTCTGCGCCACGCGCTGGCGCAGGCGCTGCACGATCAACTGCTCGCGTACGCCCTTGCGAAACTGCTCGAAGTCCAGGCCCTGCTGGGTGATGGCTCCGCGCAGTTGGCCGATTTCCATGTTGTTCTGCTTGCCGATCTGCGCGAGCGCCTGATCCACTTCCGCATCGGAGACCTTGACGCCGGTCGAGTCGGCGCGCGCCACTTGCAGCTTCTGCAGCACCAGGCGATCGAGCAGCTGGCGCTCGAGCACATCGCGCGGTGGCAATTGCTGCGGATTTTTCGCGAACTGGGTGGTCACGCGACTGATGTCGCGATCAAGTTCGCTCTGCAGCACCACGTCCTCGTCGACGACCGCGACGATGCGGTCCAGCGTCAATGGAGTAGGAGTCTGCGCGGGCGCCGCCGTCGGAACGAGCAGGGCCAGGGTCAGTGCAACGAGGAATGACTTCATTGGGGATTTCCGAATTTTCCGGTGCGCGAGGCACCTCGAGACGAGCAGTTTGCGGATCGGGTGATGAGCACGAGCACAGCCAGTGCTTGAATTTCGCGGCGTAAATGGGGGGCCTGTTCGCTGAAATGAATGGTCATTGCCCGGTACAGGTCACACATCCTGATTGATGCCGGACCGCTCTTGTGTAGACGAAGAGCCATGTGGTGGACGAATGCCCCAACTGAGGACGGTTCCAGCCAGACCGATTGCGAAGCCGCACCAGCCGATGACGTGGCTCACGACATTGATCCAACTGAGCACAACCAAAACCGTGCCCGTGGCCCACAGCCACCACGCCACTTGATTCTTGCGCATAAGTCTCCGAGGGTGGCCAACTCATTGATAGCCAAGGATACCACGGCGCAGGAAGGTGTCCGTCTTCTGCCCTATCGAGCCGATGCCCTTGAATTCCAGCTCGAAGTAGATCGCGTTGTCGGAATTGCCTTCAATGTTATGGATCCAGCGCCGCGCAATCACGCGCCAGGCGATGCAGCAGGTGTCGTGCTCGATCCCGATGAAGCTCTCCAGCGTGCGGCCGTCCTTGCCATGCGGATCGGTGGCGATGGCCAAAGGATCGTTCAAGGCGTAGTTTTCGCGTGCAACGACGCGCCAGCCCGGAGAGATCGGCAGCGCGGCGGAGAGATCCACCTGCTCGAGGAAATCGCGGCGATAGCGGTATGACGCATTCACGATGCCGTCGTCGCCAAAGCGATTCTGCAGCGTGAACGTCGAAAGATCCGTGTGATGGGTATTCGGATTCCATTGCTGGTCGAGGAGCACGCGCCAACGATCGTTGAGGTGCAGGTCGATCTCGCCGGCATACGCCGAACCGCCGAAATCCGTAGGCGGCAAGCCGGGCAGCTGCACGCGCTGGTCGTCGAAATAGCGGATCTCGCCGAGGCTCGCGGACACCCTTTCGGTGCCGCTGGCGTCGTCGAGGAAACGCGTGGTCATGGCGAGCGACAGGTTGTTCGCATCCATCTGTCGATCCGCGCCGACGAAACGGTTGCTGCGGAACAGCTCGCCGAAGCTGAACGGAATTTCCTGGCTGTCGAAGACAGGCAGGTCGTTCTGGTCGCGATAGGGGACGCGCAGGTAGTACGCGCGTGGCTCCAGCGTCTGTGTCCAGGACTCGTCGCCGAAGTGCATGTCACGCTCGAAGACGAGACCCGAGTCGAGGCTGAACACCGGTACGCCACGATCAGGATGCCGCGTCGTCAGCAGCGGGTTCTGCGCAAGGTCCAGATGATCGAGGCTGTAATTGGTCAAGCGGTAACCCAACTGCGGACGCAGAAAATACGAGGCGGTCTCGATCGGATAGGCGATGTAAGGGAACAGGTCGAGGCGCTGGCCTTCGAGGGCGTCGTCCTTTGAGAACGCGACAAATTCCGAATTGACGCCGGCGCTGAAGTCGCCCATGAACGCATGTTCCGCGTTGAAGGTCGCGCGCGGCAGTCGACGATACGGCTCGAACTGATCGCTCAGGGTCGGATCGGTGATCTGGTAGGAGTCGCCGCCAAAACTTGCGTTCCACCAGTCGCCACGGCCGCTGAGGTAGGCGCTCGATGGCAGGAAGCTGACCGCCGAGCTGTACAGGCCGCGACCGAAATCCTCGAAGTAGCGATCGTCGGAAACGCGATTCACGTCGACGACGGCAGACCAGTTTGCATTGAAGCCGGTTATATCCTGAAACCGGTACAGCCAGCGGCTGCTCGGCAGCGAGGCTGCGTAGTCACGTTCCTCGTCGCCGACCTTGTCGTCGTGCGGCATCACTTCCGCGGTGAAGTTGCCCTTGCTGCTGTCGGTGAGGTAGCGGAACTCGCCGCCGAGCATGACGCCGCGATCAGTCATGAGACGAGGCAGGATCGTCGCATCGTAGTTCGGCGCAAGGTTCAGGTAATACGGCAGCGTGAAGTCGAAGCCGCGGCGCTCGCTGTAGCCGACACTCGGGAACAGGAAGCCGCTTTCGCGCCGGTCGTCGATGGCGAAGCGCGCGTACGGCAGCCAGAAAACCGGCACATCATGGATGCGGAACGTCACGTTGTGCGCGCGCACGAGGCCTTCGGCGCGATCGATGTCCATGTCGCGCGCGCTGAACGCCCACTGCTGATTGCCGACATCGCACGTGGAATACGTTGCATCCTTGAATTGCGCGTGGTCGGGATCGTCCATCACCGCCACGGTAGCGATGCCATTGCCGCGCGCGCCGAGCAACTGGTAACGCACGTTGTCGAGCGTGCATTGATCCAGATCGGCGTTGCCTTTTGCACGGTCCGCCGAAAGCAGCAGGCTGCGATCCTGATAGGTTACGTGGCCTTCGGTGCTGTAGTCGGTGGTCTCGCTGTCGTAGGTGATCTTGTCCGCGTGCAGGAACAGGTCGAGCTGCGTGATTTGCGCTTGGCCTTCGAGCGTGTAGTGGACTTTGTCCGGACTCGTCACCTTTGCTGCGCTCGCGTCGCGAGGCGCCTTGCTGCGATCTCCCTCGGTCGGCAGGTCGGGCACGTAGAAGTCGAGCAAATCGTTCTTGCCGCACATGTCGAAGCTGACCGGCTTCTTCGCGCACTTGAGAACGCCGACGGCGCAGGTTGGCGCGTTATCGTCGGCCGCACGGGCAGCCGGGGACAACATGACGACCAGGAGGATGTTCGCGATGGCAAGCGCCAGCAGGCGTCGCCCGGGCAGGTGAGGGGGGATCGAGCGCACGGTTGGGCGACTTCTCTCGGGACGCGAAGCACACTAGCTTGCCGGAAGCGCTCGCGCGGGGCAACGCGGTACCCAATCGAGATCCCCTGGGGGGCGATCGGAAAGGCGTTGCATGCGCCATCAGGAGGGACAAGCAAGCTCGCACTCGTGCGTGACAGGCCACTCCTGCCGCCCTGGTCGAATTCGGATCACGTCGCTTGCGTCTGCGCCTGTTTTTTCAAATCACCGTTGCGCAAAGCTCGACTCAATCAAACCCGTTGTCAAAATAGATGTCGGTGGCGGACAGGGGGGCGTCCGCAGCGAGCGTAAACAGGCCGCACGCAGCATCGGCATCGACGTTGCTATGCGCGACAGTCAACCGGTAGTACCCCGGCGGGAGTCCGGTCAGGTTGATCGAGCTGCCCGAGGCCACGCAAGGGCTCGATTCGCAGTCGTGGGCTTCGTCCGAGAGATACATGACCGGGATGAAATCGAAGCTCATGGAATCAATTTCCGACGCCTTGCCGCTGACATAAATGCGGTAAACGACGTTGAGTCCGGGATTGGCGACTTCGCCAGCACAAAGCGTCTCTGCGACACGTGAGCCGAGGCAGGAATTGCCAACAAGCGAGGTGGCGTCGCTGGGCCACGACAAAGGCGCCAGACAGGTTTGCGCGCTGGCTGCCGACGGAGCGAACGCGGCGATCACGCCGACTATCGCGAGGCTGCAGCCCAACAGGCGAACAGGGTACGGTCGGCCGCTTGAGCGCGGGCACACCGCAGATCGATCAATGGTGATCGCCCGATTGAATCCGACATCGCATAGGTTGCGCACGACGATTGCTCCATCACCCAACGGCGCGCATGAGCCGAAAGCCGTTGGCTCTATTGTGCGGCGGGCAGAATCCGGGTGCAACGCTTATGACGCAGACTGCGCCGCCGTCTTCGTTCAGGTTTTTCACGCGGCACGCGCAACACGGCCGCGCTACCGCGCGTACCGATGAGGGCGCATGCACGCTTTCGATGTCCAGCGTCCAGGCGAAGCGGACTACGGGCCCTCGAATCCATCGCGGAAAATCGTGTCATTCAGACCGAATTCGATGGCGAGGAAATCCTGCGCGGTCGTGGACGGCGCTGCGGTGCCGACCGCCCAGAAGCGGGCGCCGTCGATATCGCTGGCGAGGCCGTAGATGATGTCGTCGAACGCAGACACGTTGACCATGCGCTTGCCGGCGTTGCCGAAATAGGCGTCAACGCTGCCGTTCGCGTTGTAGGAGACCAATGCCAGATCGGTGCCGGAACCGCCGGTGCTGGTGCGCGCCGAGCCAGCGGCGATCAGGCGGCCCCATGGCATCAGGACCAGCGCATAGGCGACGTCATCACTCGGACCCACCGGTGTCGTGACCAGGCCGGCGCTGCCGAAGCTGGCATCGAGTACTCCCGCGTTGGTGTAGCGCGCGAGTGCGAAATCGCGCCTGCCGTCTGCGACGATGGCAGAGCCGGCGAGCACGATGCGGCCGTCGGGTTGGCGCACCATCGCGTTGGCGATGTCCTCGCCGGGCCCTACCGGCGTGCGCGTGATGCCGGCGCTGCCGAAACTGCTGTCGGGCGAGCCATCGGCGTTCAGCCGCATGACCAGGAATTCGCTGTTGCCCGGTCCGAACGCGTAGCCTGCCACCAACAGTTTGCCGTCTGGCTGCACCAGCACTGCCCTCGCCTCGGAACTGACATTCGCTATGGCGGATGCGTTGATGTCGACCTTGCCGCCAGTGCCGAAACCGGCATCGAGCAAGCCGGCCGCGGTATGTCGCGTCAACGCCACATGGTTCGGACCATTCTCGGCGGTGAAGCCGGCCGACACGATCATGCCGTCGGGCTGGATCGCGACGGCATTGCACTGATCGAACAACGACCCACCGGCGCCCGACTGCAGGAATGAGGTCACCGCATAGCCGGTCCCATCAAACGTCCCATCAAGCGAGCCATCGCTGTTGAAGCGCGCGACGACGAAATCGGTCGCCGTGCCAACGCTGAAGAAGGTGCCGCAGGCGACATAGCGGCCGTCATCCATGCGCACGATCGCGCGCAATCCATCGCTGAGGTTTACGCTGAGGTCGTTGAGCGCGACTCCGTTGGTGCCGAACGTACCGTCGAGCGCTCCATTCGGTGTCAGTCGTGCCAATGCGGTTTTGCCGCCGCCGGCAGAACCTGCGAGCACGATATTGCCGTCGGTATCGACAGCGCCGCCTTGCGCGGAGTCGGAAATTCCCGTTATGGGGATCGTCACCCGCACACCGTCGGCGCCAGGCGCGAGCGCGGCGGCTGATCCGCTCACGAGCGCCAACAGCAAGAAGCTCGATGTTTGCCGTGTTGCAAGACGCGCGCGCCGGGATTGATCGCCATCGTTTCGGGTGGGCATCGCCGAACTCCTCGCCGTGATCAGTGCCGATTGCAGCATTCCTGCGCGCAGCGGTCTTGACGGATTCGTGAGGTGTTCCGGACGAATGCTGATTTGGCGTCGCCGATACGCTGGTTGCGTCAATACGGGTGGGCTGGTTGGGTGGGCTGCGCTGTCTCTGCGATGGGCTCCGGCGGCGCCAGCATGGCCGCATCGACGAGTAGATCCGGCGACGCCTTCAGCGCATCCAGCCGCTTCTGCTCGCGCGCCGCCGCGTCGCTGTCGCCGTTGGCGCGCAACGCCGCAACATGCCATTCGATTACGTTCGGCTGCTGCGCCAGCCACGGATCGAGGGCGCCAGCGAGCGCAAGCGCGCCCGCTGCATCGTTCTGCTCGAGTCGCCAACGCCCCAACTGCAACAAGGCTTCGAAGCGCGGCGGCCAGTCTGCATGTCCGACGTTGGCGTCAACCAGTCGCTTGAGCGCAGCCGTCGCCTCGGCGCGGTGACCCTGGGCACGTTGCACCTGCGTTGCAACGAACGGTTGCCAGCTGGCCATCGCGTTATTGCCGGGGTTTGCTGCGATCCGCTGAGCCAGCGCTGCGGCTATGCGCTCTGCGGTTGCGCTGTCGCCGCTGCATGCGGCGACGCGGGCCGCATCGTCGAGCACCGCGGTATCGTCAAGATCGGATTTCGCACCGGCGAACAAGCGATGCGCTTCATCCAGCGCTTCACTGGCCTCGCTCCAGGCCGCGCGCTGCTCGGCGATGTTGCCACGCGCCCAGTGAGCCTTCGCCTGCCAATTCGCATTCTCCTGGCCTTGGCCAATGGCCAGCGCCTGTTTCACCAGTGCGTCCGCGTCGTCGTAGCGACCAAAGGTTGCGAGGATGCGCGCGAGATTGGTGGCGACATGCACGCGCGTCTGCAGATCCGATTGCGCCTGCGCCAATCCCAGCGCCCGTTTCAGCATCGGTACCGCGCTCAGCGCGTGGCCGGCGTCGTACTCGGCAGCGGCGAGGCCGCCGAGCGTGCGCAATTCCAGGTCGATCGAAGCGCTCTCGCGCGCAGCATCGATCGCTTCGTGAAAGCGTATCAGCCGGTCATCGAACCGGCCTTGCTCACCATCGACGATCGCGAGGTTCGCGAGCACGATGGCCTCGTTACGCCGGTTGCCGGTGCTGCGCGTCAGCGGCAACGCCAGTTCCAGATGCTGACGTGCTTGTGCGAGGTGACCTCGTTTGATCTCGACGGCGCCATAGGTCGAATGCACAGCGGCCAGGGTCAATGGCTGGCTGTCGTCAGGCAGATGCTGCAAGGCTTCATCCAGATATGCGGCGGCGGCATCGCCGTTGCCCTTGAAGTACTCGGATGCGCTCAATTGACGCAATGCGGGCACCAGCAGGTCGTTCTCGCCGCGTCCGCGCGCCGTGGCAGCAACGCGCGTCGCGTTCTCGATGCTTGCGTCCACTTCATTGGTGGAGCCTTGCGCGATCGCCAGGCGCAGACGCGGCCACAGCAGGCTCGGGTCCTGGTCAAGACAGATCTGGAAATACTTTTTGGCGTTGACCGCATCACCGTGGATCGAGGCATCGAGGCCACGCGCGTAGACCTCGTTTAGGAATGGACTGCGGATGCCGGTGTCATCGCTCACTGCGACCGGCGACGTGATGCCGAGCCAGCGCTGCAGACGCGCGACCGAATCCACCGCGAGCGCCGTCGGCGCCGTTCCGCGCAGCACGTCGTGGTGCGTGTCGTTTCCATTGACGCGCAGATGCAGGTCCAGCTCGTAGAGCGATCCAACCCGCCGAAGTTGGCCGCTGACGAAATGCGTAGCGCCAAGCGACTTGCCCAGCGTCGCCAGCGCCGATGCGTCGAACGTTTCGCGCGTGCCAGCCTGCGCCTGCACGATCTGCGAGCCGATCACCTCGACGCGGCCGCGTTCCTGCAACAGGCTTGCTATCAGCCCCATCAGTCCGTTGCGTGTCCACGCCAGATCGGCGTCGCCGGTCTGGTCGGTGATCGGCAGGATCGCGACGCGGGGCAGGGCCGGGCCGTCGCCGGCACTCGGCGGCACGTGCGGTACCAACAGGGCAGTGGCGATCGCGAGCGAGGCGGCGAGGGCGGCAAGCCACCAAGGCCGCGCCGAGCGTCTTGTCGGCGTGGTTGCAGGGATGGCATCCGTGGCGGGCGTTTCATCGGCGTCGACGCGAACGCCCGCAATCCATTGCAAGCCACGACCGTGCACGGTTCGAATCACCTGCTGCGACTCGCCATCGTCACCGAGTGCGCGCCGAGCCTTGCTCAACAGCTGTGACAGGGCGGCATCCGTGACCGGGCGTTGTCCCCACAGTGCATCGTTGATTTCGCGTTTGGATAGCGCGCGGTCGCGATGTTCCAGCAGCAACGCAACGAGATCGAAGACCTTGGCCTCGACATCGACGATTGCATTGCCATGACGAATCGCGCGGGTGGCGAGATCGATCGAGTAGTCATCAATGCGATAGAGCGGCGCTGAACGCACGATGTCTCCATCCGACTTGCGATATCGCCGATTCTAGTCGTCTGACTCGTCGTGCGTACGTTTGCGCGTGCACTGCGACCCAGCGAGGCTCATTCCAGCAGCGCGTCGACGTGTGCCACCGTCGATTCGCGCAGCGCGGTAAGGCTGTAGCCGCCTTCGAGGCTTGAAACGATACGGCCCTGGGCATGCCGGTTGGCGAGGTCGACCAGGCGCCGGGTGACCCAGCCGTAGTCGCCGGCGTCGAGGTCAAGATTTGCCAGAGGGTCAAGCCGATGCGCGTCGAAGCCGGCCGAGATCATCACGAGTTGGGGTGAAAACGCCTCGAGTGCGGGCAATACGATGCTTTCGTAGGCCTGGCGGAATTCCTTCGAGCCCGCGCCCGCCGCAAGCGGTGCATTGATGATATTGCCGGCGCCGGTTTCCCCCCGCGCGCCGGTGCCCGGATACAAGGGCCACTGGTGCGAGGACGCATAGAGCACGCGCGCATCGCTCCAGAAAATGTCCTGCGTGCCGTTGCCGTGATGCACATCGAAGTCGATGATCGCGACGCGCGCAAGACCGTGCCGCGCGATCGCATGCGCGGTGCCAACCGCGATGCTGTTGAACAGACAAAAGCCCATTGCGGTCGACGGTGTTGCATGGTGACCGGGTGGCCGTACGGCGCAGAACGCGCGCGGACGTATGTTTGAAATCGCCGCGTCTACCGCGGCGCAGACGGCGCCTGCGGCACGCAGCGCCGCTTCGGCCGACGCTGGCGACATCACGGTATCGGCGTCGAGACGGAACCACCCCGCGTCGGGCACGTTGGCCAGGATCTGGTCGATCAGTTCGACGCGATGTACGCGAGCGAGTTGCGCATGGGTGGCGAGCGGCGCGTCGATTCGTTCGAGCAGCGCATAGCGCGGATCGTCGAGCGCCGCGAGCACCGCGGCGAGGCGCGCCGGCGACTCGGGATGGCCAGGGCCTGGATCATGTTCCAGGCAACGTGCGTGTGTGTACAGCGCGACGCTCATTCTGTGCTTAGGGTTTCAGTGAGCAGGCCGAGCGCGGCAAGAGCAGGCGCTTCGCCCGCAATCGCATCGGCGAGCGAGCCAATTGCGCCGCGTCGTGACGTTTTCCGGGCGACCTCGTGTTCGTGGACGAAGGAGAAGGCCCGCGCCTGGAAAAGGCTCTCAGCGGACGGCTGCAGCGACGCGGCGGAAGAAGTCGCCTTCATGCGCGCTCAGGCCTTCTTGCGCCGCTCATGTTGCCACAGCACTTCACCATGCCCGGATGCGCGGGCAAGAACGCGGCAAAGCACGAACAGCAGGTCGGACAACCGGTTGAGATAGCGCGTCGCCTGCGGCCGGACCGTATCGTCCTGGCGCGAGAGGGTGATCGTTTCGCGCTCGGCGCGGCGGCAGATCGTGCGTGCCATGTGACAGTGCGCTGCCGCCATGCCACCGCCGGGCAGGATGAAATCCTTCAGCGGCGGCAGGTCGTCGTTGAACGAGTCGAGCACCTGTTCGAGACGATCGATGTCCATGTCATGCACCATCGCCATGCCGGGAATGCACAACTCGCCACCGAGATCGAACAGCTCGTGCTGGATCTGGGTCAGCACTTCGCGCATTTGCGACGAAATCTCGCAGGCGAGCACGACACCAATCGCGCTGTTCAATTCGTCGACGGTGCCGTACGCGGAAACGCGCGCCGAATCCTTTGCGACGCGCGTGCCGTCACCGAGGCCCGTCGTGCCGTCGTCGCCGGTACGTGTGTAAATCTTGGAAAGACGATTGCCCATTGCTCGCCTTTAGCCCTCCCCTTCAAGGGGAGGGTTGGGTGGGGATGGTGTTGGTTGCGATAGAGCCGCCCCTCAGCGCTTGCTCGACTGCGCAGACTTCGCGCCGCCGCCCAGCGCCTTGAGCGCGGCGATCGTCGCCACATGCAATCCCGCGGCGACGCCGACATAGATCAGCGTCGTGCGCACGAACGGCAAATACCAGTCGCCGAGATTCTCGATCCAGCCGCCGAAGCTGCGCACGGGCGCGTTCGGATTGGCGTTGACCCAACTCTGGCTCAGCCAGTAGAAACTGCCGTTCGAGATCACGTAGCAGACGCTCGTCACGACGATCGCGCTGGCGATCAGCAGGGCGAGTTCACGCACGTGCAGTCCTGCATGGTGCGAACGCAGCCACGAGCCGCCGAACCACAGTGCAGCGTAGCTGGGCACGAGGAACCAGTAGGCAGGTGACACGCAGTAGTGCTCCCAGAAACCCAGGCCCTGGCTGCTGATGACGACATAGTCGATCGCAACCGCAAGCACCATCAATGCTGCAAACGCCCAGCGGGCGGAACCGCGCAGATAGAACCCGGCAATGAAGAACACCGCCCACGACGCATCCGGCAAGGGGAAGAAATGGTCGTTCAGCAGATGCGAGCGCGTCGCCACCATCACCAGCGCAAGGATGGCGAATATGCCGATGCGCCAGGACGTTGACAGGCTGGATTGGGATGCGGTCATGATCGGGTTCCGGTCGAGCGGATTTGCAGTTTAGCGCATGCGGCGTGTGACGCGCGCCGCTGGCGTATGGCCGGCAGGTATCATGGCGACATGCAAGATGACTTCGATGTCCTCATCATCGGTGGCGGCCTGGTCGGCGCGAGCCTCGCGATCGCACTGGACGGCAGCGGCCTGCGCGTTGCGCTCGCCGAAGCCGCGCCGCCCCGCGTCGACCTGCAACCGAGCTACGACGAACGCAACCTGGCGCTCGCCCGCGCGAGCGTGAATGCGCTCGAGGCGCTGGGCGTGCTCGATGCAGCGTCAGCGGCGACGTCGATCCGGCGCATCCACATCAGCCGCCGCGGCGACTTCGGCGCGGTCAGGCTCGATGCCGCCGAACTCCGCCTGCCGGCGTTCGGCGCCGTGTTGCCGGCGCGCGAGCTCGGTAATGCGCTCCTGCACCGGCTCGATCGTTGCCGCGATCTCGCGCGCATTGCACCGGCGCGCGCGATGGCGATCGATGCCGGGTCCGACCGGGTCGACGTCGAATTGCGCAGCGGCGACGCGTCCCGACATGTGCGAACGCGTCTGCTGGTGGGCGCCGACGGCACCGAATCCTTCGTGCGTGGTGCATTCGGTATCGACGCCACGCGTCACGACTATGAGCAATCGGTGTTCGTGACGACGGTGACCACCGAGAAGTCGCTCGAAGGCACCGCGTATGAACGTTTCACCGACTCCGGTCCCGTCGCGCTGCTGCCGCTGGGTGAGCGACGTGCCGGACTCGTCCTGAGCGTGCCGGCAGCGTTCGCTGACGATGTCGCCGCCTTCGACGATGACGCCTTCATCGCGTTCGTGCACGAGCGGTTCGGTTATCGCGCGGGTCGCTTGACGCGCCCGGGCAAGCGCAAGCCATATCCGCTTGCGCGTGTACTCGCTGCGCGCACGACCGCGCAACGCACCGTTCTCGTCGGCAACGCCGCGCAGACGGTACACCCGATTGGTGCGCAAGGATTCAATCTCGGCTTGCGCGATGCACTGACCCTGGCCGAATTGTTGCGCGAGGCGGAGGCATCGAATGCCGATCCGGGAGATGCTGCGCTGCTCACGCGCCACGTCGAACGGCGCAAGGAAGACCGTGACGCGACCACGTCGTTCAGCGACGACCTCGTGCGCTCGATGGGCAATGAGGCGTTGCCGATGCGCATGCTGCGTTCACTGGGGTTTCACGCGCTCGACCGCATTGCACCCCTCAAGCGTCGTTTCGCGCTGCGCGGCATGGGTTACCGTGGCGATGTACCGACCTTGAGTCTGCTGCGATGAATCGTCGTGGAGAATTCGATGCGATCGTGGTCGGTGCAGGCGCGGTTGGCGGTGCCATCGCGCTCGCGCTCGCACGCGACGGCTTCGATGTCGCACTCGTCGAAGCGCACGAACCGAAACCCTGGCGTGCCGAAGACGACGTCGACTTGCGCGTGGTCGCACTCGCACCCGATGCGCGTGATCTGCTCGACAGCCTTGGCGTCTGGCCATCCATCATGGCCGCGCGCAGCGGCCCGTACCGTCGCATGCACGTATGGGACGCACTCGCGCCCGGCGCCCTCACCTTCGACGCGGCCGATCGCGGCGAAGCAGCGCTGGGCTGGATCGTCGAAAACAAACTGATCCAGCACGCGCTGTGGCAGGCGCTGCAAGGCGACGGATCTTCTGGTGGGAGCGGCTTCAGCCGCGATGCATCAGCTGGTTGCATTGTCCGAAAGGCGAGCTTCGCGGCTGAAGCCGCTCCCACAATGATGCGCATCTGTTGTCCCGCCGAAGTCAGCGGGATCGAAAATGGCGCCGATGCCGTCGTCGCGACGCTCGCCGACGGCACGCGCCTGCGTGCGAAAGTGCTGATCGCAGCCGAAGGTGCCGAATCATCGGTGCGCAAGATGCTCGGTCTCGCATTCGAAGGCCGCGACTATGGACAGCGCGCCGTCGTCGCGCATGTCGCAACCGAACGCCCGCACGAAGGCACCGCATGGCAGCGCTTCCAGCCCGGCGGACCGCTCGCGTTCCTGCCGCTGGCGGACGGGCGTTGCTCGATCGTCTGGTCGCTGCCTGAAGCTGAAGCTGCGCGCGTCGTCGTGCTCGATGATGATGCGTTCCGCAGCGAACTTGGATGTGCGTTCGATTTCCGCCTCGGAGCGATTACCGCGACCACCGCACGCGCCGCGTTTCCGCTGCGGATGAGACTGGCGGAAAAATATGTCTCAGGCCGATGCGTACTCACCGGCGACGCAGCGCACGTCGTGCATCCGTTGGCCGGGCAGGGGATGAATCTCGGTTTTCGGGATGTTGCGTGTCTGCGTCGCGTGGTGCTCGCCGCACGCGAATGCAACGGCGATATTGGTGCACACCATGTCATTCGACGCTACGAACGTGAAAGGCGCAGTGAAAATGCGCTGGCGGCGAACGGGCTGGATGCGTTGGGGCGTGTGTTTTTCGCGAACAATTCGGCAATGGCCGCGCTGCGCGGCGCAGCGCTCGCCGTCGTCGACCGCCTTGGGCCTTTGAAGCAGTTAATCGGTGGCATCGCGGCAGGTCGGCCAGAGCGCTGACTCTTTACAGTATCGCCCATGTCACCACGCCGCAGACAACGGTCATGAGCAGCAGGCCGATCAGGAAGGTCGCATCGGCGGTGCGTTCGAGGCGGTGCATGCGGCGTATGTTGCGCGCGCGCAGTGCCCAATAGGAGAGCACGCACGCAACCATGAAAAGCGTCGCGTCGCCGGCGAGCAAGTCGTCCGCGATGGTGCCGACCTTGGTGGTGGCGGTCACGACGTGGATCAGGCCGATCACGGTCAGGCAGACGCCGACCAGCGCTGCCGAAGCGGTGAAAATGTGCGTGCACAGGTCCGCTTCGAGCGCGCGCGTGGTGCGGTCCGCGGATTTGGCGTCGGAATTTCCGAACGAAGTCAGCATCTACGGGTAGTGCGCTGAAGATTCGATGGAGTTCAGCGCTCGACGTACGCTTTTTGTAAAGAAGCGCGAAGCAGCAGCGACAGCGGCACGACGCCCGCGGGATCGGCGGGTTCGACAATCTCCTGGATGAGGAAACCGGCCGC
>JBDSXV010000135.1:0-13384 GCA_039926025.1 Dokdonella sp. | reverse complement strand
TCACGATCGCGAGCGGCGTATTGAGCTCGTGCGACAGCTTGGACGCCAGCGTGCGCAGATACTCCGTATACGCGCCGACGCCATCGAGCAATTTGCCGAAGCTGCGCGCGAGATCACCGAGTTCGTCCGGCGCGTCGGCCAGTGGCAGCGGGCCATCCAGACGTCCCGATGTGCGCAGCGCGCGATCGACGGCGTTGCGCAGGCGACGGATGCGGAACGACAGCGATGCGCCGAACACGAGCAGGATCGCACCTGCCACACCGAGCGCGGCGAGGGTGGCCACAGCGAGGCTGATCAAGGCGCGGTTTGCGAGCAGAGGCAGGGCTCGGCTCGCGAGTTCGAGAACCAGGGCTCCGCGCACATCGCCGCCATCGCGCAGGGGTACAGCGGCCGCAAGCACGACCACGCCGTCCTGCTCGGTCGTGCGCCAGCTGGTCGCCACGATGCCGGACAGCGCCTGCCAGACCTCGGGCGCGTCGATGCGCGGCGAAGTTTCGGCGAGCGCCGAAGATCCGCCAAACGCCGGTGCTATCACGCAGCGGTAGATGAAGTTCGCAAACCAGCCCGAGTCGCGCGCCGTCGTTGCATCCGCCGCCACGAGACGGCCTGCGTCGGCAAACAGCCATCCATCGGGGCTCACGATACGCGCTCGCGCATGCTCGGGCACCAGCGGCTGCAAGGCGCGCGCGGCGGCATCGTCGTAGCGGATCAAGGCGCGCAATTCGGGGGCGTCCGCACTCATCTGCGCCGCGTCGTAGACGCCAACGCCGATGCGCTCGGGCAGATTGCCGCGCAGACGCAATTCGATTCGATAGCCGGAGCCGTCCTCCTGCAGCACACCGTTGAGGTGGTCCGGGAGTTCTTCGCCGCTGCCGAGTGCGGGCGCTTCGAACGAACCGGGCGCCGCGCTGGTCAACAGGTAGCGTCGTGTTTCAGAACCGCGCGCGAGCACGAGGCTGATGTGATCGCTGCTCTGCGCTCGCGCGTCGCCGGGATCGACACGCGTGCGCGTCGCATCACGCACTTCAGCCAGCAAATAGAAATCGTCCGCGCGGCGCACGAGCGTCACGCGCAGCTTCTGCGCATCCTGTGCGGGCCCAAGCATCTGCGCAAACGGCTGCAGGTTCGACCAGTCGTCGGCATAGCCATCGACGGTGATGGGCTCGTCATGCCGGTGCACATACAACACCGGGCCGGTGATCGGCATCTGCACGTGCGAAGCCGCCAGTGCCTTGGCGAGCATCCCCGCGGATGCCAGCAAGGCCTGTTCCTGGCCCTGGCGCAGCAGCGCTTCGGTTTGCCTCACGAACTGCCAGCCGACCCACGGCAGCACCAGCGTGCACAGCGCAACCAGCAGGAGTTTCAGACGCAAGGACATTCAGGGCTGGGATTCGGGATTCGGGATTCGGGATTCGGGATTAGGGATTCGGGATTTTGGGATTTTGGGATTTGGGTTTCGGGATTGCAGAGCGGGGAAACCATCCAGCAAGATAACCGGGCGTGCTTCGTTCGTACGAATCCCGAATCCCGAATCCCTATTCGCGGCTCTGCCACCGATACCCGGCACCATGCACGGTATCGATCGCATCGAATGCAGGATCGATTGCGATGAATTTCTTGCGGATGCGCTTGATGTGCGAAGTGATTGTTGCGTCGTCGACGACGACTTGTGCATCGCGCATGAGCTGATCGCGGTTCTTCACGTGGCCCGGGAAACGCACCAGCGTGTGCACCATCCAGAATTCGGTCACGGTCAGCGGCACGTCAATGCCGTTCCAGGTGACGCGCATGCGTTCGGTCTCGATCGCGAGAGGACCTTGCGTGATCACGCTTTCGGCGGCGACGGGCTTGCGCAGCGCTTCCATGCGGCGGAACAACGCATTGATGCGCGCAGCCAGCTGGTGCAGCGAGATGTCCTTGGCAAGATAGTCGTCGGCGCCGAGGCGAAGGCCCGAGATCACATCGAAATCCGAATCGCGTGCGGTCAGGAACAGGATAGGCAGGGTGGGCGACTTCGCGCGCAGGCCGCGGCAGAGTTCGAAGCCGCCTTCCGGCTCATCGCCAAGGCCGACGTCGATGATGACCAGCTCGGGCAGCCGCTGCGCGAACGCGATCTCCGCTTCGCCGCGCGAGGCATAGCCGCGCACGTCGTAACCCAGCCGCGTCAGCGCCTCGGAATAGTTGGCGCGGATCAGCGGTTCGTCTTCGACGATGGCAATGCTGCGTGGCATGGGACAGGACTCCTGGTGACGGCAGCCAGCTTACGCAGCGGGCGGACACGCGCGCAACGGCTGCGGCGTCGCCGTCAGGAAAATGACACAACTCGTCGGCGCCCCGCCCCCGCTGGCGCCGTGCGCGAGCTCCGCAGCGAGATCCAATGACATCGAGGCTGGCGATCGCGACCAGCCAAGGAGAGAACCATGGAACCGCAACGTCCCGATCCCAACGCCGAACTCTATACACGCGAACCCTTGCGCATCGTGTTCGCGCTGGCCGCCCTCGTCCTCGGCCTTGTTGCTTCCCTGCAGATTTGAATGGAGTAGACCGATGAGCTTCCACCTGTTCGACAAGCTGCGCGCGGCCGGCGCCAGTGGCCGCCGCGACCCGGCCTTCGATGATCTTGGCGACTCGTTCTGGCTCGGTGGCGAAGCGATGGTCGCGCCGGCTTGCTTGAGCGCCCTGCGCGATGCCGATCGTCTCGTCGCCGACGAATGCGCCGACCCGGCGTGGCTCACCCTCTGATTGCCCGTGTTGTGGTGGTCCCGCGTCGGCTGATTGCCCCCATCCCCCGGAGCCGACGCGGGATTTTTGACGGTCATGGATGGCCGGAATGCCGGGTCCGCGTGCGCTCCCGGCGCTCGCGAACACTTCCCACATCCCTGTGGGGCGCAATGCAGGAGCATTTTTCGGCGATGGCCATGGTTGGCTGGTACGCTGAAAATGCAGGAGCATTTTTCGGCGATGGCCATGGATGGCTGGTACGCTGAAAATGAAGGAGCAATTTTCAGCGTCGACTAGCGACAGCCTGCGTGCCGGGTCCGCGGGTGCTCCCGGCACCCGCGAACACTCCCCACATCCCTGTGGGGCGCAATGCAGGAGCAATTGCCATCATCGCCGCGCGATGAACGCCAGTGTCCGCTGGCGTTTTCGGCAATCTTCTTGGACGGCCGGAGTGATCAGCCGCCCTCAATCGCCGCGTGCATCTTCGCGATCACCGCGCGGTAGTCTTTCTCGTTGAACACCGCCGAGCCCGCCACGAACGTGTCCGCGCCCGCACGCGCAATCTCGGCAATATTGTCGGGCTTCACGCCACCGTCGATTTCCAGACGAATGGCCCGACCGCTGGCGTCGATGCGTTCACGCGCGAACCGCAACTTGTCGAGCGCTGCTGGAATGAAACTCTGTCCGCCGAATCCAGGATTGACCGACATGATCAGCACGAGATCGATCTTGTCGAGCACGTAGTCGAGATAGTTGAGCGAGGTCGCCGGATTGAACACGAGACCCGCCTGGCAACCCGAGCTCTTGATCAACTGGATCGTGCGATCGATGTGCTCGCTCGCTTCGGGATGAAAACTGATCAGGCTCGCGCCGGCCTTGGCGAAATCCGGCACGATGCGGTCGACCGGCTTGACCATGAGGTGCACATCGATAGGCGCAGTCACGCCGTGCTTGCGCAGCGCTTCGCACACCAGGGGACCGATGGTGAGATTGGGGACGTAGTGGTTGTCCATCACGTCGAAGTGGATCCATTCCGCTCCTGCTTCGATGACGGCATCGACTTCAGCGCCGAGTCGTGCGAAGTCGGCGGAAAGGATGGATGGGGCGATGACGGGAGCTTGTTTGGCCATGTGGGTTTCCGCGCGTGCATGTGGGAACAACTGTTTCTGTGGGAGCGGCTTCAGCCGCGATGCTCTACAAGATTCATGCTGGCGGGGCAACGCGCTTCCGGTTAAAGCATCGCGGCTGAAGCCACTCCCACAATTTCATTTCAGGCCACGTTCCGATTTTATCCGTTCATACGCCGCATTGATCTCGCGTGCGCGATCTTCGGCGCGACGTTTCAATTCGTCGGGCACGTCGCCGCCGAGCTTGTCCGGATGATGCTGGCTCATGAGCTTGCGATAGGCGCGCTTGATGTCGCCTTCGGCTGCGTTGCGCGGGATGCCGAGCACCGCATATGCGTCGATCGCCGGACGCAAGGATGGCGGCGGTCGCGGACCGTAGTTGCCACGCGGTCCCTGGGCGGCGGATGCGTAGCCCTTCATCGCAGAAAGCGCGGCCAGTTCGTCCTCTCCGACACCCAGCGCCGCGCACAGACGACGAACCAGCGCGAGTTTGGGCTGCGCGAGGGCGCCTTCCGCATGGACGAGGTCGAGCAACAGGTCAAGCACGACGAAGGCGAGATCACGGCGGCCGCTGCACCAGCTCCTGAGGCCGATGATCGCAAGACCTGCATCGAAACCTTCCTGCTTGCCGACGCTGAATCGCTCGATCGCCACTCGACGCTGCGCCGGACCCAGGCTCAGTCGCACGATCAACGCTTCAGTCGCTGCGATCTCGGGCTCTGATACGCGTCCATCAGACTTCGACAGCGCGCCGGCAAACGCGAACAAGGGCTCGATGAAGCCCTGCCCCATCGACGGCGGCCGCAACTGCTCCACGGCGCAGTCGTAGAAATGTCCGAGCACGGCCCCGATCAGCAGACCAACCGGGTTGTGGAACAGGATCAGGCCGAGGACGGCGCCGACGAGTTTGCCGAGGATGCTCATGCCGGCGCTCCCGTCACGCCGCGCGAACAACGGCGGGCGTAGGCGGCGAGCAGTGGAAAGGGCTGGTTGAGCGAGCGAGGCATGCGACTGACAGACGAAGAAAGGTCGCGGATTCTAGCAAGTGCCGCCTGAAGTGCCGTTGATGACGAAATTCGCGTCCTTGCGCGGCCGGCATCCCACGTTGCAACTTCGACCTCGGCAGCGCGCGAATCCGCATCTTGGGAATCGACGCCCTTACAATTGCGGTCTGCGCATTGCCATCGGAATTCATCGTGCCGACCGTTCTCTCGCAATCCAATCTCCCTGGCCTCGAGCTGGTCCACCGCGGCAAGGTGCGCGACGTCTATGCGCTCGGCGTCGACGAATTGCTGATTGTCGCCAGCGACCGCCTGTCCGCGTTCGATGTCGTACTGCCCGATCCGATTCCGGGCAAGGGCGAGATGCTGTGCCAGATCTCCAATTTCTGGTTTGAGCGCACTGCGCACCTGATGCCGAACCACCTGACTGGCAGGCGTGTCGCAGATGTCCTGCCGGCGGGCACCGATATCGCGTTGTACGCGAAGCGCAGCGTGGTGACCAAACGCCTGAAGCCGGTACCGGTCGAGGCGATCGCGCGGGGATACCTGATCGGATCGGGCTGGAAGGACTACCAGGCGACCGGATCACTATGCGGAATCCGCCTGCCGGCGGGCTTGCGCCAGGCCGAACGACTGCCGCAACCGATCTTCACGCCTTCGACCAAGGCCGCCGTCGGCGACCACGACGAGAACGTGAGCTTCGATCAGGTCATCACCGCGGTCGGCGCCGATCTCGCCGAGCAGGTACGCGCGGCAACGCTGGCGCTTTATCGCTTCGCCGCCGACTACGCAGCACAGCGCGGCATCCTCATTGCCGACACCAAGTTTGAATTCGGTACCGATGCCGCGGGCACGCTCTACGTGATGGACGAAATGCTGACGCCCGATTCGTCGCGCTTCTGGCCGGCCGAGCAGTACCGCGTCGGCATCAGTCCGCCGAGCTATGACAAGCAGTTCGTGCGCGACTACCTGGAGACGCTTGACTGGAACAAGGCGGCGCCGGGGCCGGTGCTGCCGCGTGCAGTGATTGAAGGCACCGCAGAGAAATACGCTGAAGCGCTGCACAAGCTGGCCGGTATCGTGGTCGACTGAGAGCCCGACATCGACTGGGCATCTCGATGCAGCTTGAGAGCGCCTTCTGCGCGAGCAACTGTCTGTGGGGGCAACAGTCTGCTGGAGCAACGGTCTGTGGGAGCAACTGTCTGATGGAGCAACGGTCTGATAGAGCAACGGTCAGTTGGAGCAACTGTCTGTGGGAGCAACGTTCTGTTGGAGCAACGGTCCGTTGGGGCAACTGTCTGTGGGAGCAGCGGTTTGTGGGAGCGGCTTCAGCCGCGATGCTCTGGCGTGGAATGACATAGAGCAACACCCCTTGAAGGAGAGGGCTTCGAGCATTGGGGCCTAAGCCTCTCGCGTTAAGTGCCGAGACGGTTCCCTCGCGCGCGCACTCGTCGTAGATTAGACGCGACCATCAGGAAACGAGCATGCGCAGCGTCAACGAGTGGTTCGGCAACTACAGCGCCGATCACCAGAATCCGACCAATCGCCTCATCCACTGGATCTGCGTACCTGCAATCCTGTGGGCCGCCATCGCGGGGCTCTGGTTGATCCCGATATCGCCGTCGATCGGACGGGCGGGCTTCTGGTGCGGTCTCGCGATGGTCGGGGCGTTCGCATTCTACTGGCGCTTGTCGCGTCCGCTGGGTGCTGCGATGCTGGTGGTGTTCCTCGCGCTCGGCCTCATCACCGAGTTGCTCTACCGCACTCTGGGACGCACGCATCTGGCGTGGCTGGCGATCGTCGTGTTCGTCGCTGCATGGATCGGCCAGTTCGTCGGGCACATCATCGAAGGGCGCCGGCCATCGTTTTTCACGGATCTCGCGTATTTGCTGATTGGACCCGCATGGCTGACCGGCAAGGTGATGCGGCGCATCGGCATTTCATACTGACTCGCCCTTCGTTCGCGAACGGCGCCACGTTCAGCCTTCCGGCGTTACCTCAAGTGTCATCGCATGGAAATCCAGCGTGACCACGCTGTGCGCGAACAGCGCATTGCCCGCCGTAGCTTCAAACAAGCCATCGGGCTGATGCACCGGATTCTTGCCGTCGCCGACGAAATACAGAGTCGGCGACTTCGCGATGATCTGCGCACCCAGCCCGAGACTTTGCGCCGACGCAGCGAGCAGCGGCACGCCGCCATCGGTGTAGCGGAAAAACTCCGGCTTGCCTTGCTTGGTCAAGCCAAGGTTCGCGACTGCCGCGTCGTAGATCAGCATCGTGCCTGTGTAGCAGGTATCAATCTGCGCGTGCAGCGATTTGCCATTCAAGGTAAACGGCGAGCCGACCAGCACCAGCGGACCACGCTCGCCGAACGTGATCTGCTTGAGCGAAGCGACGCCGTCGCCGCGCTCCGGTACAGGCGTCGTCAACACATCGGAAATGCGCAGGCGATGATGCGGGTAGTCGATCTGGACGACGCGATCCTTGAAGAACGGATAAGTGAGTGCGCCGTCGCCGGGCGGAACGTAGTCGCCCAGTCGCGAACGATCGAAGGCGAAGAACGAGGCCTTGGCATCGACCTTGCCGAATGCTGCGCGGTGTTCGCCGGCGATGTAGATGCCAGGTACGGTCTGGCCATCCTTTTGCACGGGCTCCAGCACCCAGCCGGCCTCGCGCGCGGCTTCGGCGACGATGACCTGGTTCAAATTGCCGGTGTCGAACAGCATGCGACGCGGCTTGGCGCCGTCGAGCGCAACCTCGATGCAGATGAGGCCGTCGCAATCCTCGAATGCTATGTCGGTTGAAAACCGCGCCACAGCCGGTGCTTTTGCAGGCGCGGATATCGATGATGCCGCAATGACGGCGCTGAGCAACGCTGCTTGCACGAACATGGACCTACTCATCAACGAACTCCGGGGGATACACGGGCACCCATTGATCGGCGTGGCGCCGACTATGCCCGGGCCGGAAGTCAGACAGCGCGTCGTCGGCGTGACGACGCGCTGTGGATCCGTGCATGAATCAGATTACGGCTGTGGACCGCGGATGATCGACGAATTGTTGACCTGGACGACGTTGCCGCCGGTGACCAGCATGCTCGCCATCTCACCCTGCATTTCCACCGTCGCGGCAGGGAAATCGGTTGGGTCGAGGATCGAACCGTGTTCGCCTTGCAGGAAGCGCACGGCGCCGCGAATCCCATCGGTCGACTGCGTGGTGCCGGTGATCGCGGAAAGACCAAGCGCTGCGATGAGCGGCTCGGTGCCCGACAGCGGTGCACCGGCAACGCTGTTCGGAATGACCTGATCCGGCAGGACCGTGCCGCCACCGATGACTTCCTGCAGCAGCAGGTGTTTGCCGGCGGTCGCAAACGCGAGATTGATCGGATCGCCGGAGTCGATCACGGTCTGGGTCGCGACGAAGTATGCGTCGTAGTCCGGCGTGCCCGGATGCAGGCCTGCCGCGGCAAGACCCGCATGGATACGCGGACCGAATGCGGGTGAAGCATCGAGCAGACGCGCGATACCACCACCGGGTACGTTGATGACGCCGGTTTTCACAACCGGATCAAACGCGAGGAACATCGTGCCAACGATACTGCCAAGCGACTGGCCAACAAAGCTGATGTGCGTGCCGTCGACATTGGGCAACGAGCTTGCCGCGTGCGAAAGCTGCAACAGATCGGCCACACCCTGGCGCAGGTTGTCGCGCGACGTAAGCAGGCTCGTCAGGTTGATGAAATAGCTGCCCGAGCTGTCGATCGTGCCGTCCGGACCCGGTGCGCCGGTGGTGTTGTTGGCCACGTCGAGATCGAATGTGCGTTCATGTGCACCGAGCGCGGCGAACGGCGTGTTGCCGATGTAGAACGGATTCGCGCTGCTCGTGAGGCCGTGCAGCGGCAGATCGATCGCAACCACCGCAAACCCCTGGGCCGCGAGCGTGCCGGCAATCGCGAACATGTCGGTACGATTGCGCGTGATGCCGTGCTGGAAAATCACCAGCGGCCAGCCGCCGGCCGGCTTGGTCTTGCCCGATGCCGCGTTGGGCAGCGTCAGCAGCAACGGCACGGTCTGCGTCGAGGTCTTCACCGGCAGCGGATTGCACGCGGTGAGGTTGGTCGAGGTCGGATCGAGGCCGAACGGTGCGCATTGGGCAATGTACGCGCCCGGCGCCGCATTCCAGTGGGTCGTCAGCGGCGCCGTCGGATTCGTCGTCGATGGCGCGGTCAGGTAGTACGGCAGATCGATGGTGCCAATGTAGATGTCGGCAACCGCCGGCAGGCCGAGGCCGAGACTGGCCAGGGTCAGGCCGGTTGGTGCGATATGCGTCGTCGCCGCCGGCGTTGCAGCCGTCAGTGCCGCGAGCGCCTGGAACGTCGGCGTGATGCTTTGCGTGGTCGCAACCCACGACATCGCGATCGAGCCGGGAGCGATGCCCGCGGCCGTCGCCGCCGCTTCCTGCGCATTGGTGAGCTGACGCAGCGGCTCGAGCGCACAGGCTTGCGCGGCGGAAAGGGCCGGATTGGTCGACTGACCACCCGCACACAAGGCGTTGTGACTCGTTGCGAGCAGGTACGTGAATGACGAACGCACGTTCGCCCCGGCCGCGGTCTTGATGCCGTCGGTGACCACGGCCATGTACGACGTACGCTGTTTCAGCGGCTTGGTCGGCACGATCGCGAGGGTGCGACTGGTGGTATCGGACGGCGAAAGGGCGACCACGAATTCCTGCGGCGAAGCCAGTTCGCGCACGACGCCGGTGACGCCGCCGCCGGGCCCGCTCAGCGTGACTTCGAACATGTGGACGTTGCCAGCCAGCGTCGTGCCATCAATGGGCTGGGAAAAACCCATCGACCACGGCGCCGACGTGCTGAAGCCGTCCAGCGCGTTCATCGCGAGCTTCGGACCAGCATCCGCTGCCTGCGGATTGGCCACCGGGATATTCAGTGTCAGATCGGTCGTGCCGAGCAGCAACAGGTTGTTCGGAAAAGGAATGACGCCGTTGTTGGGGTCGAAATTCGCGACCGCGTGAAACGTAACCGGCGCGGTGTAGTCGTACGCCTGCACGGTCGACGCGGCGAGCGCGCCGAACAAGGACGCGGCGATGGCCGCGGTCGTAATCAATCGGACCTGCATGGGTAGTCCCTCTGGCTGGCGCCCTGGAATTTGAGTCGGGTTACTTCGCGTTGCATCTTAGGTCGTTCAAACGATCGTTGGCAACGCTGCAGTGCGGCGAGAAACGACACGAACAGGCCTGCAGCGAGGCTGCGTCCGCACGCGTGGTCACCAACCGCGGTCACTTTTCCGGCGCCGACAGGACCTCGAGCAAGTCCAGCGCTCGCCCATTCGCGCCACGTACGCCGCGCTGCGCGTCGTACAGGCGTCGCATCGAGGGACACAACGCCTCGATCTGCGGCCGCAAGGCCTGCATGCGCCGTTGCAGGCGCGGGCGAAGACTGAGGTCCAGATCGACGGCGCGGTCGCCCAGCGCAGCAGCCCCGTCGACATCGCCACCGAGAGCGGCGGCAACCGCCTGCTGGCCGAGGTCGGCGGCGAGGAGGGGCGCGATATCCGAGGCGATATCGCTCGCGTAACGCTCGATCACATCGCCCTCCCAGTCGTGCGTGCTGGCGCTGGTGGCAATGCGGCGTTTGAGATCGCCACCGCGCACAGCGAGTTTCGCATCGAGCGCCGCCAGCGTCTGCGTGCTCGCGCCGAGGGTGGCCGCTTCCGCATGCATCGCCTTGATCGCCAAATCGACGCCGCTGAGTGCCACCGCCCTTGCCTTGGGCAGCAGGGCGCGCAATTCCCGCTCGAACAAGACGAGACGGTCACTGTCTTCGGCATTGAGGTGCAGGGCGGTGCCATCGAGGGTGGCCTTGCCGCCGCGCATTTCGATCCGTCGCGGCGCAGCTTCGGAACGATCAAACAACAGGCTCGCCGGCGTGATCGTAAGGTCGTAGCTGCTGCTCGCATGACAGAGGTCCGCAAAATCATCTTGCGCGTCGGCGCCGCTGGGGCCGACAAGCACGCCGAACAGGAACAAGAAACGAGCCGGTAGCATCGAGGGACTCCTTGCGGGCGACGGCGAGATGACGCGAGAGTATGGGTCAGCCGCGCTGAATCCGGCCTTCGCGGCAGCTGAGGGTGCGTTCAGTCAGATGCGTCGGCTGCGTTGACCCATGCGCGCGCGTCGGGGTGAAAGGAACGTGGCGCCCAGGCGAAATCGTCACGCGCTGCCGTGTTGTCGGCAACGAGGTCACGATCGAGTCGCCTGATCGCGCCCCAGTAACGCGAGCGCATGCCCAGTTGCCGCCCAAGCCGCAACAGCACGCGCACGGCGCCGAGCGGAATCGGCAACGCCAGGCTGCGCGCCGGCAGGGATACGCGCACGCGCGCCAGCATGGCCGCAAACGTGAGCTGCTCGCCGCCGCCAAGAGCGTAGATCCGACCACCGGTTTGCTCGCGATCGAGCACGCTCATGCAGGCACCAGCGAGATCCTGCGCATGCACCGGCTGGCGCAAGCCGCGCGCGCCGGCAAGCAACGGAAACATGCGCCAGCGCTGCGCGAAGCGGGCGATTGGCGTGAGGCTGCGATCAATGCCCGCGCCGTAGATCAAGGTTGGCCGGAACAAGGTCCAGCGGCTGCCGCGCGCATCAGCGGCGGTGATCAATTGCTGTTCGGCCTGCTGCAATCGCGCCGCCAGCGCGCGTTCGTCCGCGTCGTCGGAGTCGCGTTTCGTGTCGATGCTCATCGAACCGAAGGCAACGATGCGCGGTGCGCCTGCGATGGGCGTCTGGGCCAGCCAGTGAGCAAACGCGTCCAGCGGTCCGAGACTGACCAGCACATCGAACGCCGGCAGTTGCGGCAGGCTCGCATGCAGGTCGCCGACCATCCAGCGCAGCCGCGGACTGGCGCTTGCACGCGAGAGACGGCTCAGTGCGATGACCTCGTACCCGCTCTCGAGCAGCCGCGGCAGCAGGAAGCGGCCGATCGCACCGCTCGCGCCGACAACCAGCGCAACCGGCGCCAATCGATCCGACATCAATGACTAAGCATCGGATTGCCGTGGTCCGGCCGCACCGGCTTGGACGCTTCCTCTTGGTCGTACTCCGCCAGGACCGGATCCGCTTCCGGCTCGACTGGCGCGGGAACGGCCCGCAGGTTGCGCACGAAGCCAGCGAGATTGCTCAGATCGACGAGACCGACGCCGAGCGCCCCGGTACCGTTGTGCAGCGGGTTCTTTTCCAGTGCCGAACGCGCTTCGAAGAGCTTGCGCCGCGCACCCTCGACGTGGTGCACGAGTTCAGCCAGCCCGGCCTTGTCTGCGCCGAAGATCAGCTCGACCGGTTGCAGGCAGTACTGCACGGATTCATCGAAGAGCTTGACGCGTGCGCGATAGTCATCGAGCTGACCGGCGACGCGTTCCATATGGCTACGAACGTTTTCCAGCGGGGCATCAAGCTGAGCGCCAACCGCCGCGAACGTCGGCGCGTCGTCGCCGTGCGTGCTTTGCTGCGTACGCAGCACATCAAGCTCGTCTTCGACCGTCATTTTCGAGCATAACAATTCGCTCGTATGCGAGCGCTCGGCCATGAGTTCTCGCCAGAACCACGCTGCGGCCGCCATCGCCGCAACCGCCAATATCCACCCGATCCACGCCATTGTCATCCTCCACTCACCGCTTAGCTGCGCCACGATGCCGCATTTTGGGTCAGGAGGGAATGCATCTCGTGTGCCGGGGGTCACCTGCGACCGACCCGGCGCGTGCGATGATGGCACGTCGACCAGTGGAGACCGGGCCCTCATGATCGCGCGCATCTGGCGTGGCATCACGCTTGCGGAGAAGGCGGACGACTACATTGACTACCTGCACCAGACAGGGCTGCGGGACTATGCGAGCACCCCCGGCAACCGCGGGGTGAGCGTGCTGCGGCGCCTGCAGGGCGAGCACAGTGAGATCGTGCTGATCTCGCTGTGGGAGTCAATGGAGTCCGTGCGCGGATTCGCTGGCGAAAACCCGGAACGTTCGGTGTACTACCCCGAAGACGAAAATTACCTGCTCGAAATGGAACCGCTGGTGCGCCACTACGAGGTCGCCGAACAGCTGTTTCCCGCTGATGTGGTCGCCCCGCCGCCCGCATCGGACGCAAAGAAGGCGCCCCGCTGAGTCGCGATTCGCGGAAAATCGGGGCATCGCAGCGATGCCGGGCCTGCCCTTCGCGCCGTGCCGACGCGCCGCGTTTTCGCGCTGGTTTGCCCGACTCTTCCGCTACACTCGCTGGCTCCGCCGCTGCATCTTTCCGGGGATAAAGCCGATGTTCCTGTCTCGCGCGCGCTGCGCTGCGTTGTCGTTTTCCTTGTTTGCCGTCGCGCTCGCGCAGCCACTGCTCGCCGCCGATCCGGTGCTGGACGCCGAGATGAGCGCCGTCCTCGCGGCGCGACCCGCTTCGCCGAAGCCACTCGCGGCAATGAGCGCAACGCCGTGCGTCGGCGGCCTTGCCGGTATCTATCCCTGCTCGAATATCGACCTG
>JBDSXV010000134.1:0-31813 GCA_039926025.1 Dokdonella sp. | reverse complement strand
ATAGGAACAAGGCAATATGTAAGAGTGCGCTGCCGGGCACCGCAGAGGACGCCTGTCGCTATTGTAGTGATCCGGGCAATGCGCGTTCAAGCTTTGCGTTCAACGCTTGCAGTTTCTCTGCCAACTGTGCGTCGTCCGTCGACTCGCGCCGACGTTCATTGAGCAGCTCGTGGCTGATATTCAGCGCGGCGAGTATTGCGATGCGATCAAGCGTCGCCGATCGTGCGTTGTTGCGCATCTCGCGCATCTTCGCGTCAAGATAGCGCGCAGCCTCAAGCAGGCTGGGGCGCTCTTCGGGGGTGCAGGCGATCAGCACCTCGCGGTCGAGGATGTTGATCGCAACCGGCTCGCTGGCACTCATGCCGGGGGTTCCAACCGCAACGAGCTCATGCGCTGTTCTGCTCCAGTGACTTCAGGCGCATGATCATCGCCTCCACGCGCGAACGCGCCTGCTCGTTGCGTGCGAGCAGTTGCGCGCGTTCACCGGCGAGTTGTTCCTGGCTGTGGCGCAGGCTGCGATTTTCATCCTGCAGCGTGCGGCACAATTCGACCAGTCGATCGAGTCGCTCCCCAATCGCCTGCAGGCTCTGATCATGTGCGGACATGGCCGGAATATAGCGGGAATCGGGAATGCATGACAGAGACGGAGTCGACGCCCGCGCCAGCCGTGTCCGCAGGCCTCATTCCCGCTCGCCAATCAGGATCTGGCGCTGTTCGGCACGCTCGCGCAAGAAGGCTAGGCACTGTTCCGGCGGCAGCGGCAGCGACAGCCAGTGCCCCTGGATCTCGTCGCAATCCTGCTCGCGCAGGTATTCCACCTGCTCCAGTCGCTCGACGCCTTCGGCGACGACATTGAGACCGAGCGTATGCGCCATCGTGATCACGGTCGCGGTGATCGCCTCGTCGTCCGGATCGGTCGTGAGGTCGCCGACGAATTCCTTGTCGATCTTGAGCGTGTCGATCGGCAGGCGCTTGAGGTAACTCAGCGACGAGTAGCCGGTGCCGAAATCGTCAATGGCAAGGGTCACCCCGATTGCCTTGAGTCGGCGCAAGGTCGTTATCGACTGCTCGGCGTTGGCCATGACCATGCTTTCGGTCAGCTCCAGTTCGATCAGGTTCGGCGCGATGTCGTGCGCGGCGAGCACGTCGCACAGGCGCTGGATCAGATCACCACGTAACAGTTGCGCCACAGACACGTTGATCGACATGCTGATGTCGTGGACGCCGGCGTCGCGCCATTGTGCAAGTTGGGCGCAGGCTTGCGCCACCACCCAGTCACCGATCTCGATGATCAGGCCGGTCTCCTCTGCGATCGGGATGAACACGCCGGGTGAGACATTGCCCAGATCGCGGCTGCGCCAGCGCAACAGCGCCTCGACGCCGGTGATGCGCTCGTCGAGCAGGGATTGCTTGGGTTGGTAGACGAGGGAGAATTCGTTGCGTTCGAGCGCCTTGCGCAGCGCGGCGACCGTTGTCGCGCGCAAGCGCGCGGCGGCGTCCATCGCTTCGGTGTAGACCATGTAGGTCTTGCGGCCGTGATCCTTGGCCTGATACATCGCGGTGTCGGCGAATTTCAGCAGGTCGGTTGGCACCTGGCCGTGGTCCGGATAGAGGCTGATCCCGATTGACGGCGAAATCACGACTTCCTGGCCGGTGTCCAGCTCCAGTGGCTCTTCGAACGCGGCGATGATTTTTTCCGCGATGCGCTCCGCGTCGATGCTGCCGGCGATGTCTTCGAGCACCACGGTGAATTCGTCGCCTCCCAGGCGCGCGACGGAATCGCCTTCGCGCACGACCTGGCGCAGGCGGCTGCCAGCGGCTTTCAGCATGCGATCGCCAGCCGCGTGGCCCATGGAGTCGTTGACGTGCTTGAAGCGATCAAGGTCGAGGAAAAGCACGGCAACGCGCCGCCCGCCACGGCGAGCGCGGATGATCGCGTGGCCGATGCGTTCACTGAGCAGGGTGCGATTGGGTAGGCCTGTCAGCGCGTCGTAGTTCGCAAGGTAGCGAAGTTCCTGCTCGGTGCGCTTGCGATCGGTGATGTCGGAGATCACGCTGACGAAATGCGTGCGGACGCCGCTGGCATCGCGCACCTCGGAAATCTCCGACCAGCTGAGGAATTCGTCGCCATCCTTGCGCCGCTGCCACAGTTCGCCGCGCCAGTGGCCGCCGCGCGTGAGCGCATCGCGCAGGGCCATGTAGTGTTCCGCCGGATGCTGCGCGCAGTTGAGGAGGTCGGCCGAGCGTCCGGTGACTTCGTCGTTGCGCCAGCCGGCGATCTTGGTGAATGCGGGATTGACGCTGAGGAAGCGGAATTCCAGATCGGTCACTGCCACTGCTTCGGACATGCTGCGGATGACTTCCTGCGCGATGCGACGGTCATGCTCGGCTGCGCGTTCGGCAGTAACGTCGCGCGCAGTGCCGCACATGCGGCGTGGCTGGCCGTCTTCGTCGTGCTCAACGATCTTGCCGCGCGCGAGCGACCACACCCAGTCGCCGTTGCGGTTGCGCAGGCGATGTTCCGACTCGAACGTCGCCGTGGCGCGGTTGAAGTGCTGCTCGAGGCGCCGCTCGACAGGCGCGCGGTCATCCGGATGCAGGTGCTCACGGAACCAGTCGTAGGGATAGATCACGGGCTGTTTCGAAACACCCTTGAACAGGTCGCTGGAGCCGGTCACGACGAACTCGCCGCGCAGGATGTTCCAGTCCCAGAAGTCGTCGCCCGAGCCCCACAAGGCGAGTCGCAGGCGGTCTTCGCGCTCGCGCAGATCGTGGTGATGGGTGCGTTCCGCGCTGCGCCGAAGTCGGTAGGCGCGCCACCACAGCAGGAGCATGAGTGCGGCGAAGACCAGGTAGAGGGATTTGGCAAGCCCGCTTTGCCACCACAGCGGGGCTACGCGCAGGCCAATTGCCGCGACGCGCTCGTTCCAGAAGCCGTCGTGGTTGCTTCCGCGCACCTTGAACGTATAGCGGCCGGCGTCGAGATTCGTATAGGTCGCATCGCGTCGCGTGTCGGCTTCGATCCAGTGGTCGTCGAAGCCTTCGAGCTGGTAGGCGAAGCGGTTCCGCTCAGGTGCAGTGAAGTCGAGAGCAGCGAACTCGAACCGGATCACGTGATCCGCCATGGCCATCGTCAGGTCGTTTTCACCTTGCAGGATGCTGCGTTCGCCATTGCCGACGCGCACATTGGTGAACACGACCGGGGCTGGATAGCGGCTGCCGACGATGGCCTGCGGTGAAAACAGGTTGAGGCCGCTTACCCCGCCGAAGACGAGGTCACCGCTGCCGAGCAGTGCGCTGGCACCGCTGTTGTATTCCATGCCTTGCAGGCCATCGGAAAGCGTGAAGGGATGGAAGGTTCCGGTCGCGCGATCAAACGTGGCAATGCCGCGGTTCGTGCTCAGCCACAGCCGACCCATCTTGTCGTCGGCGATTGCATACACGGTTGCGCTCGGCAGGCCGTCGCGCGTCAACCAGCGCGTGAAATGGGCGTGTTGCGTATCGACTGAATCGAGACGATTGAGGCCGCCTTGCGTACCGATCCACAACGCGCCGTCGGTCGACGCATGGAGCGAGCGCACGACGTTTTCACTGAGCGAATGCGCGTCGTCCGGGTCGTTGCGGAACACACGCACACTGCGTTGGGCCGGATCGATCAGGTTGAGGCCGGTGCGGTTGCCCGCCCAGATGCGGCCGTCCTGCCCCTCATGCAGCGCAAGCACCCGGTCATCGCTGAGGCCCGCGGTGGCGTCGGGTCGCGCGTCATGACGATATGTATGCCACGTCCTGGCCCGCGGATCGTGTTGCACGAGCCCTTCGTGTGCGGTGCCGAGCCAGAGGGTGCCGTTGCTTGCAAGCAGCAGGCTGCGGATATCGGAGTCGGCGAGGCCGCTGGTGGCCGATGGATCCTGCGGCAAAAACGTCGCGCTGCGCCGCGCAGGATCGAACAGTGCGACACCATGATTGGTAGCGAGCCACAGCTTGTCGTCGCCGGCATTGGCCAACGCCGCCACGACGACGATCTGATTGCCGCTTTGGGCCGCTTTGGCGAGAACGTCGCCGAAATACTCGAATTGATTGCGCTGTACGTCGTAGCGCTTCAATCCATCACCCAGGTTGCCGATCCAGAGTCGACCGGCACGATCCTCGAACGTCGCGCGGATATAGTTCGACGCGGTCTGTTCGCGCTGCGGATCGTGGTCGGTCACATAGCGGAACGGTGTGCCATCGGGATCCACCTTGATCACGCCGCGCTCAAGCGTACCGATCCATAGCAGGCCGGAGCGATCCACCTGCAGGTTGAGCACGACCGCATCAGGCAGACCGCCAGCGACGCGATTGTCGGGTTCAAGTGTCTGTGCTTGACCGCTGGCCAGATCCAGAATGGCCAGACCTTGCTGCGGAATGGCCAGCCATAGCCGGCCGCGCGCATCCTCGGTCAAGGCGCTGATTGCACGCGTCGCATTCAGCGGCCACGTGCGCGTGGCATTGCCGTCCGCGTCGACCTGGTAAAGACCGGTTGCGGTCGCCACTTGCAGCTGGCGGTCATGTGTCAGGAGCAGGTCGCGGGCATCGTCGATGCGATCCGCCGCGACGCGTTCCAGCGTTTTCGCATCGGGAGCCAGGCGGAAAAGGCCGGCGGACGATGCCAGCCACAGACTGCCATCTTCGCCCATGCAGAGCCGGCGTATCTGCAGGGCGCGATGGTCGCTCGCCACGACTGTCAGCGACCGCAGCACGCGGCCATCCGACGCATCGATGAGGTTGAGGCCCGCCTCGCTCCCGACCCATAGTCCGCGTTGCGCGACATACAACAGTGTCTGCACGTTCAGCGCACCTGGCGAGGAGCCTGCGGCGGTCATGTGCTCGAACACGCCGCTTGCCTGGCTGCGCCTGACCAGGCCGAATGCCGTGGTGCCGATCCACAGGTTCCCATCGGCATCTTCGGCCAGCGCCGAGACCGGGCCTTCCGGCGGCCGATCGGAGCGATCTCCCGAATACTCGTAGGTGGTGAAGTCGTAGCCGTTGAATTGCTGCAGGCCGCTGCCGGTGGCCAGCCAGATGAAACCCGCTCGATCTTGCAGGAAGGCATAAACGGTGTTTTGCGCCAAACCCTGTTCGGCACCGATTGCGCGGAAATAGAAATCCCGGCGCACCGCTGTGCCATGCGCCAGCAAGGGCAGTAGAACGCAGACGCCCAGCACAAAAAGTCGCCGGCACAAACGCCGACGCAATCGAGCCGATGGCGACACGGAACCCTTCATGAGCGCGAGCTTCCGGGACCTTGAGAATGCGGCGAGTGTAGGCAAACGCTGGCGACGACGCCACGCACCAGCAGCTGCGATGTAGAATTGCAGGAGTCCCATCGCCCGAACGCAATGCACGCCCGACTCGACTACTCGCAATTTTCCAAGGCACTGGCAACGCTGCGCCTCGGCGTCGAAGCCAGTGACCTGCACGGCTCCCTGACCGGCTTCCTCTGCGCCGGCGGCCGCGCTTCGGTCGACGACTGGCTCGATCAGCTCGCGCTCGATCCCGACGGCAACCAAATTGCACGCAATGCCAGCTTGCAGCAGATGTTCCGCGACTGCAGCACGCAGTTCGACGGTGCGCGGGCGCAGATCGATCCCTTGTTGCCGCCGGTTGGCACGCCATTGGCGCTGCGCGCCCAGGCGCTGGTCGAGTGGTGTCGTGGGTTCCTTGGCGGTTTCGGCCTGGGCGGTGCCACCCAGCGACTGGCGCTGTCGTCGGAGGCGAATGAAGTCCTCGCCGATTTCAGCAGGATCGCCGGTTCGCGTCTGGAGTATTCCGACAGCACCGAAGATGAGCAGGCGCTCACCGACGTACTCGATTTCGCGTGCATGGGGGCGACGATGCTGCATCGTGAAATCATCGCCGGAGCGCGCACGGCAGCGCGGTCCCTGCATTGAGGAGTTCACACGCCCACTCCGCAGCACCACCGATGCCCGGCCGGTCCTGTTCGCCATTGCGACACTTGCGCGCCGACCCGAGTTCAATCCATTGCCCGCCATGATCGAACCGAAGGAATTCGCGCGCAGGCGCAAACAGCTGATGCGCATGGCAGGCAACGAGGCCATCGTGATCGTTGCCGCCGCGCCCGAGCGTGTGCGCAACAACGATGCGCACTATCCCTATCGCCAGGACAGCGACTTCCACTACCTGACCGGCTTTGCCGAGCCGGACGCCGTGCTTGCGCTTGTGCCCGGACGGGCTGCCAGCGAAACCATCCTGTTCTGCCGCGAGCGCGACGCCGAACGCGAACGCTGGGATGGCGCGCGCGTCGGTACTGAAGGAGCCGTCGCCGCGCTCGGCATGGACGACGCGTTCCCGATCGACGATATCGACGACATACTGCCGGGCCTGATCGAGGGCCGTACGCGCGTCTACTACCATTTCGGCCGCGACACCGATTTCGACCTTAAGCTGATCGGCTGGGTCAATCGCGTGCGCGCACAGGTGCGGCAGGGCGCAAAGCCACCGCATGAGTTTGTCGCGCTGTCGCATCTGTTGCATGACCTGCGCCTGTACAAATCGCGCGGCGAACTTCGCGTAATGCGCAAGGCCGCAAAGATTGCCGCCGATGCGCACGTGCGCGCGATGTGCGCGACGCGGCCGGGCATGAACGAGCACGAGATCGAAGCCGAGCTGTTGCATGCGTTTCGCCGCGAAGGCGCGGTGCCGAGCTATGAGCCGATTGTTGGAGGCGGGGCCAATGGCTGCGTGCTTCACTACCGCGCGAACAACACGATCCTGCGCGACGGCGACCTGCTGCTGATCGATGCCGGCGCCGAATACGAGTGCTACGCCTCCGACATCACGCGCACGTTCCCCGTCAACGGTCGCTACTCGCCGGAGCAGCGCGTCTTGTACGACATCGTGCTCGCTGCGCAACTCGCCGGCATCGACGAGGTGCGCGCTGGACGACCGTTCGATGCGTATCACGAAGCTGCGGTGCGCACGATCACCAAGGGCCTGTGCAAGATCGGTCTGCTGGGCGGCAGCGTGGAAAAGAACCTGCGCGAGCACACGTATCGAAGGTTCTACATGCACAAGACCGGGCACTGGCTCGGCCTCGATGTGCACGATGCCGGCGACTACCGCATTGATGGCGAATTCCGCGTGCTCGAACCGGGTATGGTCGTGACGGTGGAGCCAGGCATCTACATTGCACCTGACCTCAAATCGGTGCCGGCGAAATTCCGCGGCATCGGCATCCGCATCGAAGACGATGTCGTGGTGACCGACGGCGATCCCGAAGTCATCTCGGCCGGCGTGCCCAAGGATGCGGATGAAATAGAAACCCTGATGGCGGCTGCCCGATGAACCTGATGGCGCTTCTCTTCGCGGGCTTTTCCGCGCTCGCAACTCAGCCATCGATCCCCGCGGACGTGCCGGCATCCACGCTTGACTACGGTTTGTTCGGCACCCTGCACCTGAGCCGTCCGCACAGCGACATCGTGCATACGGTACTCCTGTTTTCCGACCGTGATGGCTGGACGACGCGGCAGGACGGCATCGGCGATGCACTCGCGCAACAGGGTGCGTTCGTGGTCGGCGTCGACCTGCCGGCCTACGTGAAGCGCCTCGCGGGCATCAAGGACAAATGCTCTTATCCGGCCGGCCACGTCGAAGAAGTCGCGCACTGGATTGAACGTCACGAAGGCCTTGCCGACTATTCGGTTCCGCTCGTCGTCGGCGATGGTGCCGGAGCGAACTTCAGTTACGCTCTCACCGCGCAGGCGCCGGCCGGCACCTTCGAAGGCCTTCTCACGCTCGGTTGGGACGCGGCGTTTCGTCTGCCGAAACCTTTCTGCGCGGGCGACGCAGGCGCCATGACCGCTGCCGGTGCGGCCGGCGATATCCGCGTAACGCCGGTACAGAAAATGCCGTTGACCTGGTGGCCGCAACCGTTCGCTGCGGGCGCGCGAATAGACGGACTTGGCGTGCCGCTCGCGAGCGCATGGCGTCTGCTAGGCACGCTGCTGTCGCCGCTGACGGCGCGCGCAGTGGATGCGAATCCGGGCTTTGCCTATGCGCGCTGGCGTCAGAGCGAGGATGCGGCGACGAGCGCACTGCCAGATGACGTCGCTGACCTGCCGCTGACGGATATCCCGGCCACGACGGGCGACGCGCATCGCATCGCGATCATCATCACGGGTGACGGCGGCTGGGCTGGTCTCGACCGTGGCGTTGCCGACGCACTGACTGCGCACGGGGTGCGCGTGATCGGATTCTCGACGCTCAAGTTTTTCTGGCACAAGCAGACGCCGGATGCTGCCGCCGCCGCGATTGCACGCGTGATCGCGCATTACGGAAAATCCGATCCCACGGCGGGGTTTGTCTTGATCGGCTATTCGTTTGGCGCAAGCCTCGTGCCGGTCATGATCAATCGCCTGCCGGAAACGTTGCGTCAGCGCGTCGAAGGCGGGGTGATGATTTCGCCGGACGATTCGGCAGTATTCGAGATTCACGTTGGCGACTGGTTCGGTTCGACCCATCATGACGACACGCTGCCGATCGGCGCGGAAATCGCGGCGTCGAAAGTGCCGCTGGTTTGCGTGCACGGGGTCGACGAGGACGACAGCTTCTGCCGCAAACCGCAGCCGGCACTGGTGCACGTGGTTGATCTGCCTGGAGGCCATCACTATGACGGCGACTACGCCGCGCTCGGCGCGTTGATCGTGCGCAGCCTGCCTGACGCCCATGCCGCGCCTCAATCACAGAATTAGCTGCCGCGCGGACGGCAGCAGCAGATGGCGATTCTGTGGAACAGGTCGCGCACATCTTGCGCCGATTCATCTTGACGGCCGTATACTTGTGCCGCAATGAATCCATATGACGGCCAGCGGTTTACCCGAAGCGCTCTCGCGGCGGTCGCCTCGGTCGTGGTTATCGGTGTGGCTATGCTGCTGGTGACGGCCGGTCGCGCATATGCCGATCAGACCGATCCGGCCATGAGCGCCGCCGTATTCGAGGATGTTCCAGCGCCGTCGTCCGCGCCGGTCGCACCCTCGACCACGATCGCCACCGTGACCTTGCAGCCACCCCCCACGCCGCCGACGGAAGCAGAGATCGACGCCGCCAACGGCGTCGCCCGGGATCCGGCGAAGGACATCGAAGGCAGCATCCGCTTCGACGATCTGCCGCATCAGATTGGCGCGCGCATACGCGTGCTCACTCGCGGTCAGCGCCTGCATAACGGCGTGGTGCGCTCGGCCGATTCGAAGCAGGTCACGATCTCGGTCAACCAGCGCGGCGGCAGCGCAACATACATCCTGCCACGCGAACAGATCCAGCGCATCGACCCGCATTGACCTGCGGCGCGCCGGCGACGATTCGAGAACACATTCGGAATCCTGCGCAATCGAAGGCGCCATCGAAACGCCATGGCGACCTGCGCTCTCATACGCGCTCGTCGCCTGTCAGGAGGAAGGCAGGTGAAAGGGTATGCTGGGTGGAGTCCTGTTTTTGGCGTCGCCCTGCTGTTGTGCGCGGGCGCGTTGCAGGCGGCTGCGATCGACGAAGACGAAGGTCGCATCGAAGCGCTGATCGAGGCCGAGCATGCGGCTACCAAAGCCGCTGCCGCTGCCGCGGCTGCTCTGGCGACCGAGCCCCAGATTACGGTGGTCGTTCCGGCACCGGTCGTTGCGCAGGCGATTGCGCCGTCGCCCGACGCGATCTCCAACGACGACTGGCTCGCATCCAACGCATCGCCGGACACCCGTCTTCGGTTTGACGAGCTCGCCGTGCGCATCGGCAGCAAGGTCGCGATCGTCACTGTCAGCGAGCATGTGCATCGCGGCATCGTAGTCGCCGCAGACGCGCACGGACTGACCTTGCGAGTGCCGCGCGCCGGCTCCGGTGGCGGCGCGGTCTATACCCTCAAGCGCGAGCAAATCGCGCGCATCGATCTGCGCTGAGGGAGCGAGTCCATGTTTACCGTGATCTACCTGCTCGGCATGCTGCCGATCCTCGCCGCTCTGTTCTATCTGTTGTCGGTTGCGCGCGTGTGGCGTACGGACCGCACCCTCGCAATCGTGATGCTGCTGTTCTGGCCCGCCGGCCTCTATGCCCTGGTGCGTTACTGGGGAGAAGAAGAAAACAATATCCGCGTGCCAATGGTCGCTTCGCTCGGCACGCTCGCGATCTGGTGCGGGATGCTCGCCTGGGGTATCGGCCACGTGTCGGAGCATGATCGGAGCGCGGCGTTCGCGGATGCGCCGGACGAAGACGACCCTGCGGCAAGCAAGGCCGACGAAAAAACCGACGACAAGCTGCATTTCTCGATTGCCCTGGCGAAACTGCCGTTGCGCAGCGGTCGCATCGAGATCGCACCGGCCCATGCCGCGATCGAGGTTCCGACGCATTTCCATTTCATCGACCGCGCCAGTCTGCAGACCTTGTATGCCGATGCAGACAATGGTCCCGGCGACCACTCGATTGGCTGGCTGGTGCATGAGAGCGTGAATCTCGCCAACGACGATGCCTGGTTTGTCGAAATAACCTGGCTTGACGATGGCTATGTTGCCGAGAACGACCTGGGCACGCGCGCGCGCGACATCCTTCTCGCCGAGGCGCAGCGCGCGACGGTGCAGCAGTCGGCACAACAGGGCGACATCGGCAGTTTCAGTCTTGCGCGCTATGCGGAAGAACCCGCTTTCGACGCCAGGCGCCACAGCGTGACCTGGGTAGAGGACGTCGCCTACTCGGGCCAGCGCGAGCACAAGCTCGATTGTTACGCGGCCACACTCGGGCGCAGCGGCGCCTTCCTGTATTCGATCAATGGGATTTCGATGCAGCGCCAGGAGCTGTGCCTCCGCTCGGTGCGCCTGACGTCTGCGCGCACCGAATTTGCAAGCGGCCACACCTATGCGGATCACTCGGGATTGTTCGATCACAAGGCCAAATACGACCTCACCGCGCTGGTGACCGGAGCGTACGCCTCGAAACATTGACGAGGCGGGCGAGTCAGCGTCCGCCGACAAGGAAGCGGCGATAGCCGCCGGAGACCAGCGCCGCGATGTCGATCAAAAGCCCCGGGACCCACGAGCCGCGCGGGTAGGCGAGGTAGGAGCCGACCCACTCCGGAGCAAATTTTTCCTTGTAACGGCGCAAGCCCTGGTAGTTGTAGAAGCGGCCGCCGTACTGAAAAGCGAGCGCGGCCAGGCGCTCGTTGACGCGCGCGTACGGATTGTCACCAACCGCTGAGAGCGGCGCCATGCCAAGGCTGAAGGATGCATGGCCCTGATCCTTGGCCCATTGCATCACGCGCGCGAACAGGAAATCCATGGTACCGCGAGGCGCGCCGTCGACGTGTCGCATCAGATCGACGCTGGCAGTGCCATTGGGTCCGTACGGCGGCAGCACGTTGGCGAACGCGATCAACTCGCCCGAGCGGCGTACCAGTGCGAGTGGGCTCCAGGCGAAATAGTCAGGATCGAAGTGGCCGAGCGAGAAGCTCTTTTCGTGCGCTCCCTTGTCGGCGAGCCATGCGTCCGAGACGCGTTCGAGTTCGCTGATCAGCACGGTATCGAACGGTGGCTCGACCAGTTCGAAGGTGAGTTGCTCCTTGACCGAACGGTTGACCGCCTGGCGCAGATCCTCCCAGCGTTTGCCGGCGAGGGTGAATTCGTCGAGGCGTATCGTCGCCAGTTCGCCGAGCTTGAACAGGTCAAACCCGAGGTCGTGATACAGCGACAGATCCGGCTCCAGCACTTCGTAGAACAGCGGCAGACGATCCTGCGCATCGGCGAACTGGCGGAAATCGAGGATTGCGCGCTTGATCGCGCTTTCAGGGCCGCAAGGGGATCCGAGGGCGACGAGTCGATCGCGCACTGCGCCGTAGGCGACCACCGCATGGCTGTCGGCGGACCAGAAAAGGTGCTTGTCGCGCATGAACGAAAGATGCGCGAATTCACCGCCGCCCTGTTCGAGGTATACCGCGCGTGCGCGTTCGAGTTCCGCGCGGTCGGGAAGTTTCAGCGGCGGCCGACGAACCGCAAAAGATTGCCAGGCGAGATACGCGAACACGCCGAGCACGGCGGCGAACAAGCCGCGCGCAATGCGCGAGGAATGCTCGCCGAAGCCGAAGTACCAGAGGTCGAAACTGTCGTCACCGAGCACAGACCAGACGCCGATTGCGAAAAACGCGAGCACCACGACGATCAAGCCGGTGAGCCAGGTGAAGGTCGTGAGCGAGGTCAGGCTCATCGCGCGCTGGGTGAATTCGCGCTTGCGCGTGCGCAGCAATACCGCAATGGAGAGCAGGAACAGCGCTTCGCCGTAGTGCAGGCCCTTGGTTACCGCCAGCACGGCGCTGATCACGAGCAGCGGCTGCGCGAGTCGATACGCGAGACGCAGGCGGCCGTCGATGCCGCGACCAAGACCCAGCAGCAGCACCCCTGTCAGGATTGACAGCCAATAGGAACTCTCGACGGCCGCGAGCGGCAGGTTCGCGCGCACGACGACCGTGTGTTCGTGAACCGCCGGGATCGCGGCCGAACCGAGCAGCACGAGGCCG
Source organism: Dokdonella sp. (assembly GCA_039926025.1). GTDB lineage: Bacteria > Pseudomonadota > Gammaproteobacteria > Xanthomonadales > Rhodanobacteraceae > Dokdonella_A. The sequence goes on along the minus strand of JBDSXV010000134.1, from coordinate 19,272 downwards.
GCGCCAAACGTAAGCACCGCGAGGGCGCGAATGCCGAGACCGGCGAGCAGGCTGGCCGGCAGCCCGAGCACACCGAACAACGGATGCGTCTGCAAGCGCTCGGTCGCACGCGCGACGCCGGGCAGTCGCTCGGCAAGCATGCCCGAGCCCGCATACAGGCCCGCGAGCAGGGGCAGCAGGTAGTACGCGATGCGGAACAGGAACAAGCCCGACAGGATCGCGGCATTGTCGTACCCGCCGCTGGTCAGTGCCAGCAGCATCAGGCCGTCGAACACGCCGAAGCCACCCGGGATCAGGCTGAGCAGGCCGAGTGTCTGCGCTGCGGCAAAACTGCCGAGCAGGGGACCGACTTTGACGTGCGCGCCCGAGATGTACAGGCAGCCATAGAGCACGGCCGCACTCAGCACCCAGTCGAGCGATGACAGCGCTGCAAGGGCGAACTTGAGGCGCATCGGCGGCAGTTCGCTGCCGCGCGGCAGCCAGCGCATCAGCCGGCGTCGCGTGGTCAGCACGAAAAACGCGGGCAGGTAGAAAGCAGCCGCGATCAATACGCCGACCGCGAGCCAGCGCGTCGCATCGCTCGGCGTGATCGGCAGCGAGCCGCCGGCCAGCGTCGCGATGATCATCACCGAAAGCCCGAGAGGCAGTGACAACACCTGCAGACCGATGAGCGCGGCACCTACCGGCAAGTCGATGCGGCGCGCGGTGAAACCAAGCAAGCGAACGCCGGATCCGATCGCACCAGAAAGATTGAGCACGTTGGCGAGCGCGTTGGCGACGAAGGCGAGGCGCAGCACCTCGCGTGACGGCATCGGCAATTTCAGCCAGCGTGCGATGACGACGTCGATGAGGCCAGTGAACGCGACAGCGAACAGGGCGAGCAATCCGACACCCACAGCCGGCAGCGTCGGCACATCGAGGAGGGTGCGCTGCATTTCCGGCAGGTCGAACTCGTCGATGCCGCGAACGACGAGCCAGCCCACCAGCAGCAGGAACGCAAGCGGCACCAGCCAGCGCAGACGCCCGGCCCAGCCGTGCTTGGCGGGAGCGGCAGTGCTGGCGATTTCGGTCGTCATGCGCGGGTTGTCATCCTTGAGTATCCACACATTTTAGCGCTGCGCATCGAAGCGCGCTGGCGAGAGGGTGAAGTGGCTCAGCGGCGCGTGCTGGTTTCGAGCATATCCTTGACGCTCTGCACGTACTGCGGCATCCAGTTTTTCGGGACGCCGAAGCCGTGGCCAACCTTTGGCAGCATCACCGCCCTGGACGCTTTCTGCCCAGCCGCGAATTCGCCTGCGAACTTGGGATCGCAGACCTGATCCGATTCGCCCTGCAGGATGCGCCAGGGCACCTCGACCGTCTCGTGCTTGTCGAACACCCAGGTCGGCGGCTTCTGCTGCCAGTGCTGGGTGAGACCGCCGTGGCTGGGGCAGAACGCGCGGTGGATGAGCAGATCGGGGCAGAAGCCGAGACTGATGCCGCCGCCGAAGTACTTGCCCTTGTCCGCCGCGAGTGCGGTGTAGGTGACGGTCGCCCCAGACGAATAGCCGATGATGACCGGTCGTGTGTCGAGCGGCAGCTTCAACTCGCGCACCAGGCTGTCGCCGAGTTTGGCCAGCACGCCGTCGGCATCGCTGCACGAGCCGGCGCCGGCGTCGAGACCCTTGAGGTATTGCGGCGTGCTGAACCCGGCAACCCAGTAGCCGAGCGCGGCGGCCTGATGTGCCATGTCGGTCACGCCGAGGTTCCAGCCCCCATCGCCCGATGCGAACAAGGCCAGGCCGCGGCTGGCGACCTTGGGTTTGTACAGCGCGATTTCGCCGAAGCCGGCGACATTGATCCAGCGTTCGACCTCGGGGTCGCGCACGGGCGCTGCCTTGTGCGGTTTCGGCTTCGCGGCGGTCGTAGGCGCGGCGAAATTCGTCTTCGTCGCGCCGTGGCCTGCCGGTTTGGCCGCGCGTGCGGTCTGTATGGAGCAAAACGCGAGCGTAAGTGCAATCGCGGTGCAGCGGGCAAAACGGATCACAAGGGATTCCTGGAACGACGAAGGCGCGGCACGCTAACGGATGCCAAGCACGCTGTCACGCGCTGCCGCGCACCTGCGACAGCCTCGATTCATCCACTGCGCTCAATGCGGTGGCGTTTTGTCATCGGCCGTGTGTTTCGCGGACTCGTCCGCATGCAGTTCGAACCACATCGCATTGAGGATCGCGAACGCGAGTGCGAGGCCAAGGCCAAGGATCCAGCTGAAGTACCACATGGGGGCAAACCTTTGGTTTGTGGGATTCGGGATTCGGGATTCGGGATTCGGGATTCGGATTGAAGGAGACTTTGCGAAATCGGCTTTTTTTACTTGCCGAATCTCGGATCCCGAATCTCGAATCCCAGCCCTCAATACATCCCGTGCGTCTGTTTCACGTGTTCGAGGCTGATGCGCCCGCGCAGCACGCGGTAGACCCAGCTCGTGTAGGCGATCACGATCGGCAACAGCACCACGGTGACGAACAGCATGAGGCCGAGCGTCGTCTTGCTGCTGGATGCATCCCAGACCGTGAGGCTGCTGCGCGGATCAAGGCTCGATGGCAACAAGAACGGGAACAGGGCGAATCCAGCCGAGGCGATGGTGCCTGCAATCGCGCAGCCACTCGCGACGAAGGCGCTCGCGTGGTGACGGCCGCGGCCGAGCAAGGGGGCGGCCATTGCCGCGATGATCGCAATGCCCGCGGCAATGCAGGCCCAGTGTGCCAGCGCGCCAGCGCCGAGCCAGGTGCCGCCATGCACGACGTTCTTGAGCAGCGGATTGGACGGCGCGTTCACCGGAATCGTCGTGTCGTTGATCGCGTAGCCGCTCACGCCAAAAACGAGCCAGATGCCTGCCATGATGTACAGAGAGATGAAAGCGAATGCTGCGTAACGCATGACGCGCTCGGCGCGCTGTGCGATCACGCCATCGGCCTTGACCGCGGCCCACGCCGCGCCGTGCATGAGGATCATCGCGACCGAGACGAGTCCGACCAGCAGCGGGAACGGCCGCAACAGGTCGAAGAAGCCGCCCGTGTAAGTCAGGCGCAAGGTTTCGTCATAGCGGAATGGAGCACCAAGGAAAAGGTTGCCAAAGGCGACACCGCAGATCAGCGCGGGCACCACGCCGGAGAGGCTCAGAACCCAGTCCCAGGTTTCGCGCCAGCGCGGATCGGCGACCTTGTTGCGGAAGCCGAGGCCAACCGGACGCACGATCAACGCGAGCAGGAACAGAAACATCGCAAAATAGAAACCCGAGAAAGCGGCCGCGTACAGCAGCGGCCACGCCGCAAAGATCGCACCGGCACCGAGGATCAACCACACCTGGTTGCCTTCCCACACGGGCTCGATTGTTTCGAGCAGCGCGCGCCTTTCGTCGTCGTCGTGCGCAAGCACGCGCAGCAGCGCTGCGACACCGAGGTCGAAACCGTCCATGACCGCAAAGCCGATCAGCAGCGTGCCGAGCAGCAGCCACCAGAGGATGCGCAGGGTTTCGTACTCAAACATGGGACTTTCCTCCCGTCGCATCGTCCACGGGTACCGCAGGCCACATGCCGAGCCCGTCCGGTCCCATGCGTGCGTACTTCAGCATGAGGATCACATCGACGATCGCGAGCCCGGTGTAGAACACGACGAAGCCGACCAGGCTGGTCAATACCTGCGCCGCAGTCACGGAGGAGACGCCGAGCGCGGTCGGCAGCACCCCCTCGATCGCCCACGGCTGGCGGCCGTATTCGGCCACGATCCAGCCGAGTTCGATCGCGAGCCAGGGCAGCGGCAAGCTCCACAGCGCGACCTTCAGGTACCAGCGTTGGCGATCGAGTTCGCGCCGCGCCGACAACCAGAACGAATATGCGAACAAGGCGATGAACCACAGTCCGCAGCCGACCATGAGGCGAAACGCCCAGAACAGCACCGGCACGTTCGGTACCGTGCTCGCAGCAGCTTTGCGGATGTCCTCGTGCGTCGCCTTCGAAGGATCGTCGATGACGCGCTTGAGCAGCAGCGCATAGCCGAGATCGTTCTTGTGCAATTCGAATGTCGCGCGCGCCTGCGCGTCGTTGCGATCGACGCGCAGCGCCTGCATCGCCGCGTAGGCCTGCATGCCATAACCGATGCGCTGTTCGGCTTCTGCGACAAGTTCCTTTATGCCGGGCAGCACACCGTCGAACGAACGTGTGCCGATGATGCCCATCACCCATGGAATGTGGATCGCGAAACGGGTCGTGTGCGTGGCCACGTCCGGAAAGCCGAACGCGGTGAACGCGGCCGGCGCGGGTTCGGTTTCCCACATCGCCTCGATCGCGGCGAGTTTCATCTTCTGGTTTTCCGACACGGTATAGCCCGATTCATCTCCGAGCACGACGACGCTGAGCGCTGCGGCGAGGCCGAAGCTGGCAGCCACCGTCATCGAGCGCTTCGCGAATTCGACGTTGCGTCCACGCAGCAGGTACCACGCGCTGATCGACAGCACGAACATCGCGCCGAGCACGTAGCCGGCACTCACTGTGTGAACGAACTTCGACTGTGCGACCGGATTGAACAGGACCGCGCTGAACGAGGTGACTTCCATGCGCATCGTATCGAGGTTGAATTCGCTGCCGACCGGATTCTGCATCCACGCATTCGCGACCAGGATCCACAGCGCGGACAGGTTGGTGCCGAGCGCGAGCAGGAAGGTCACGACCAGATGCTTCGTGCGCGAAAGCTTGTCCCAGCCGAAGAAGAACAGGCCGATGAAGGTCGCTTCGAGGAAGAACGCCATCAGGCCTTCGATCGCGAGCGGCGTGCCGAAGATGTCGCCGACGTAGTGCGCGTAGTAGGCCCAGTTGGTGCCGAACTGGAACTCCATGGTGACGCCGGTGGCAACGCCCATGGCGAAGTTGATGCCGAACAGGACGCCCCAGAACTGGGTCATGCGCTTCCATATCTCGCGCCCGGTCATGACGTAGACCGCTTCCATGATCGCAAGCATCCACGACAGCCCTAGCGTCAGGGGCACGAACAGGAAGTGGTACAGCGCAGTCAGCGCGAACTGCAGGCGAGAGAGGGTGACGACGGCCTCATCGATCATGCGGGATCTCCGTGGCGGGTGCGAGCAGATGGTCTTCGATCGCGGCAGGGCGCGTATCCGGACGCGGGTGCGGACGGAAGCAGATGAACCAGATCAGGATCAACAATGCGATCTTGACGCAGACAATGGCCGCGAACTCGACGCCGAAACGACGTCCGCCGCGGCTGCGGAACCAGGAGCGATCGGAGGCGGAGCGGGGACTATCCATCGTGCATCTCGGATCGAGTCTACCCTCCCGCGGCGAGCCGTGCCTGCGGCACAAGGTCCTTGTGGCAGATCGCCGCAGCAGCGCATCATCTGTCTGTGCAGGGGAGGGACGATGGAATCGGATGCGGGTGCGGGGGAACTCGACACGGCGGATCTACTGCGCCGTTGTTCGAGCGGCGACGTGCAGGCTTACGACAGCTTGTTCGCCGCGGTGTATGCGGATCTGCACCGTCGTGCGCGCTTCCTGGCGCGCGGCGCGGGCGCGACCTTGTCGACGACCGCGCTGGTGCATGAAACCTACCTGAAATTGGCCGGCCGCGAGCTTGCGTTGAATGACAAGGCGCATTTCTTCGCGCTCGCCGCGCGCGCGATGCGCCAGGTCCTGCTCAACGCGGCGCGCGATTCGATCGCGCAAAAGCGCGGCGGCGGCCAGATCGAGGCAACGTTCGACAGCGCGCTCGTGGTGCCGTCCGATGCCGGTGATCATGTCGACGTGGTCGCCCTGGATCAGGCCCTGCAGCAACTTGCCGCAGCGGATGCGCGTCTGGCCCAGGTGGTCGAACTGCATTTCTTCGCGGGGCTCGGGTTTGCCGAAATTGGCGAATTGCTGGGACTCACTGAACGCACGATCGCGCGTGACTGGCGCGCCGCGCGCGCGTTGTTGCAGATGCAACTGGACGCGCCCAGGGACGCCGGTGGCTGAGCCACTTTCCGCGCGCGTCGCGGACCTTTTGCGCGAGGGACTGGATCAATCGGCGAATGACCGTGCTGCGTGGCTGCTGAGAGCATGTGCAGGCAATCCTGACTTGCACGCCACGCTTTCGCGCTTGCTCGAACTTGATGCGCAGGACGGGCTGGCGATCGACCGCTCGCTCGACCAGCTCGTTGTCGACACGCTGCCCTCCATTGAGATCACGCGCGCAGGCGAGCGCGTCGGTCCCTATCGCCTGGTGCGCAAACTTGGCGAAGGCGGTATGGGCAGTGTCTGGCTCGCCGAGCGCGTCGACGGTGGATTCACGCAGAGGGTTGCGTTGAAACTCATCCGGCTTGGCATGGACAGCATTGCCGTGCTCGCGCAATTCCAGCGCGAACGCGAACTGCTGGCGCAAATCAACCATCCGGATATCGCGCGCTTGCTCGATGGCGGACTCGACCCGCGCGGTCGGCCGTGGTTCGCGATGGAGTATGTGGAAGGGATCGATCTGCACGAGTGGATCGAGCGCACCCACGCAGAAACGCGTGCACGCGCCGACCTGTTCCTGCGCTTGTGCCGCGCGGTCGCCTACGCCCACCAGCGACTGATCGTGCACCGTGACCTCAAACCTTCAAACGTGCTGATCCGCCCGGATGGCACGCCTTGTCTGCTCGATTTCGGCATTGCCAAACTGGTCCAACCTGACGCGGCGAATGAAACGGCGACCGAGCAACGGTTCCTGACGCGCGCCTACGCCGCACCCGAGCAGTTGAGCAGCGGAGCACTGACTACGGCGACCGACGTGTTCGCGCTGGGCGCGGTGCTGTTCGAGCTGTTGACAGGCTTGCGCTATTCCACCCTGCGCCGCGATGACGGCACCGTCACTCGACCGAGCGTTGCCGTGCAACGTGCCGCGACCACCCCGACGCAACGGGCCACGGCGGTGCGGCTGCGCGGGGATCTGGACGCGATCGTGTCGCGCGCGCTCGCGGCGGAGCCGCAACGGCGCTACGCGGGCGCCGAGGCGCTTGCCGACGACGTGGAGAGATATCTCGATGGGCGCCCGGTCATCGCGAGGCCGGACGGCGCGCTGTACAGGTTGGGCAAGTTCGCGAGCCGCAACCGGTTGGCGAGTGCAGCGATGACGGCGGCCGCGTTGGCAATGATCGTTGGTACAGGAGTCAGCCTGTGGCAGGCCAAGCGCGCCGAACACATGGCCAGTCGCGCTGAACGAAGCAATGAATTCCTGATCGGCTTGCTCGCGGATGCCAATCCGTTTGACGAACACCCCGGACGCAAGGCGCCGCCCGATCGATTGCTCGACAACGCGATCGAGCGCATCGAGCGCGATTTCACCGACGTGCCCGAAGTACAGATCGAAATGCGCCAATTGATCCAGCAAGCCATCGTGCGCATCGGCGATCCACGCCGCGCGCGCGTCCTGGCACAGCGCAACGTCGACGCCGTGCGCTCGTTCTACGGAGCCGCAACGCCGGAATTCGGCGTTGCATTGGCCAATCTCGGTCTGGACGAAGAGCAGGCTGGCGACGCGTCGGCTGCGCTGGCCACGTTTACTGAAGCGGAGCGCCTGCTGCGCGGAAGCGGCCCTCGCTTTGTGCGCGATCGAATCTCGTCGATGACCGGCCTGGCCAAACTGGCCAACGCAGCGGGCAACGCCGCCGATGCATTGCGCTTGCACGAAGCGGTGCTCAAGGAACGCCAGATCATCGATGGACCTGAGAGCCAGGATGTGGCAATGGACCTGATGAATCTCGCGGCCGATGCGTTCTACGCAGAACACTATGCGGAATCGGAGGCCACTGCGCTGCGTGCGCATGACATGCTCGTCAAACTTGTCGGAAAGGAGCATGCGCGCCTGATCTACGTCGACAACATGCTCGGGCTGGCGCAGGCGAATGCCGGCCACGTCAGCGAAGGCATCGCCACGCTGACCGAGGTCGAGCAGCGCGCACGTGCCACCCTGAAGCCGGATGCACCGATGATCGGGACCGTGCTGGGCTCGCTCGGCAATGCGCGCAATTTGAATCACGATGTGGAAGGAGCATTGGCAGCGCTGACCGAATCGCGTCGAATCCTCGGGTTGAACAAGCAATCCATGCGCGGACGCGTCACGTTGCGCCTGGGTATGCTGCAGTTGGCCGAACACATGCCCGAGGCCCTCGCCACGCTGGAGGCGAGCATTGTCGAATTGAAAGAAGGCGGCGCCGCTGGATTTTTTGCGTGCGCACAGGCTGCCTACGGGCTTGCGCTTGCGCGCTCAGGCAAGCCTGAGGAAGGCGAAAAGCTCGCGCGCGCGGCGCGCGCGGGTCTACGCAGCGCAAAGGAAGCGGAGAGTTCGCGTACGGGCGATGTGGACTTGCTGCTCGCTGCCTTGCTGCAGCGTCCCGATCAGGCGGACGAGGCGCTCGCCCTGCGTCGGGAAGCGTTCGGCATCTATGAGCGTATTTTTGGACCGGATCATCCCCGCACGCGTGAGCTGGCGGCAACGCTCGGTCGCTCGACCGGCACCTGACTACCGCCCCCGGAGAAGTGGCGCAAGCTCCGATCGTCGGCGCCAAGCGGTGCATGCCGGCAACGCACTCCGCGGTGCAACCAGGCGGCCGTCGCGCGGATACAGCTGGTCGATGTCATGAATTTCGCGACCCGGATTGCTTCCGTCAGACCCGACGGCATCGAATCGCCCTGTCCGAACAACAACGAGGGCGACGTTCGACTGCGCAATCACGCGCAAATGTCGGGTTCGTCCGCGCAACCGTGTTCTTCATGGCAGCAGGGTCGCTTTGACCCGTCGGGGAAATGCAATGAGATTCGCTTTGCAACTATCGATCGGTGCAGCATTCGCGCTGTCCGCTGCATCGCACGTGGATGCGGCTACCTTTTGCGTCAAGGACTCGCTCGCTCTGAAAATCGCATTGACGAACGCCCAAGCCAATGGCGAGGACGATGTCATCCAGATGCAAATGGGCACGTTTACGCCCAGCGCGGCGAGTTTCGTCTATCAGTCAGCCGAAGCGCACTCGCTGACCATCGAGGGTGGCTATTCCGTCGGTTGCGCGACTCAGTTGCTCGGCGCGCAGTTCACGATGATCGACGGCGGCGGCACCAAGGCGCCGCTCACCATCGATGCCACGGCGCCCGAAGGAAGCGTTTCGATCAGCAATTTCACGCTGCAGAATGGCGTGGCGGTGAACTCCGCAGCACCCCTTCATCTGGCCAGTGCAGGCGCCGTGGGTGTCGAAAACGTGATCGTTCGCGCCAACCAGGTCGACGGCTTTGCGGCGGACCTCAGTTCGAGCAATGGCTCCGTGCAGATCCGCAACAGCGTGTTCGTCGACAACACGGCGATTGGCGATCTCGCCAGCGCGGTTGGTGTGTCGTCGAGCGCGGGCCTCGATCCCGCCATCATCTTCAACAACAATACGATCGCGGCGAATGTCGGCATGGTCGGCGCGCTGGTTGCCGGTAGCGGCAACGCAAATATCTCCAACAATGTGCTCTGGCTAAATGGCGGCACCGACCTCGTCAGCATCGGCACAGGCATTCGCGACCTGACCAACAATGACTACGGCACGCGCTCCGGCAACACGAATACCGACATCAATGCCCTGCATGTCGATCCGCTGTTCATGGCCGCCGGGGATTTCAGCCTGCGCGCCAATTCGCCGATGCGCGACGCGGGCGACAACGGCGTGATCGGCGGCATCGGCATGTGGGACGCCGGCGGCAACCCACGATTGATCTCCGGCATCGTGGATATCGGAGCGTATGAAGTGCCCGACATCATTTTCCAGGACGGCTTCGAGCCGACCCTCTCCGAATGAAATACTCGCACGGCGGCTGTTTTCCGATGGGACGACGCACATGCACGCTCGTGTGAATTGCCACGGATCGCAGTCGATGCGGACCTTGAAGCGCCTTTTGCTGATAGTCGCCACTCTGTCAACGCCGGCATTCGGAGCGCAGTTCTGCGTCCACGACAGCGAAGAACTCACAACCGCGCTGAGCACTGCATCGACCAATGGCGAAGACGACAACATCAAGCTTGCACCCGGCATCTACTCCCCACCGGGCAGCTTCGGCTTCACTTTCTACTCATCCGACCTTCATGGACTGACCATCGGTGGCGGGTTCGATACGCCGTCGGGCGGCTTGCCCTGCAGCGTGTCGCTCAAAGGCGCGCAATGGAGCGTGGTGGACGGCGCGGGCATCAATCGCTTGCTCGACATTTCCGTGGGCGGCGCGAGTGCGGCGCCCATCTTTCTGCATGACCTGACCTTGCGCAATGGAAGCGGGATTGGTAGCAACGCGTTTGTGAGGTTGAGCCGCTCGGCACCATCGAACGGCAGCATCCTCATCGAGAACGTATCGGTGCGTAACGTTCACGCGGAGTCCACCGTTGCAAGCATCCTGACGTCCGGCATCATTTTGGTGCGCAGCAGCGAGTTCGTTGGCAATACAGTGGACACGCCGAACGGCACGGTGCTCGATCTGGTCAGCGATCGCCCCGGTGTCGGTGGAAGCATCTTCTTCAACAACAATACGATCGCGGGCAACAGCGTGCCGGCCAGTTCGCCTCAGGCTGGCGTCCTGATTGAAGGCACCACATCCGGCGACGTGCACGTCGCCAACAGCATCCTGTGGAACAACGGCGGTACCGACATCAACATCCTGGCGCCGGTTACCGCGTATCTCGACTACGACGATATCGGCTCGCGCAATCTCGCTGCCAGCGTGATGGTCAACGAGAGCAACCCCTATCACGTGGACCCGCATTTCGTGAGCGCGACCGATGCGCACCTGACGAATGCCTCGCCGCTGCGCGACGGGGGACTGGCCGCGCCCATCGGCGGAGCCGGCAACGCCGATCTCGGCGGCGGAGCCCGTGTCGTGTTCGGCGGCATCGACCTGGGGGCGTATGAAATCCAGGACGCCATCTTCAAGGATGGATTCGAGTGACTGCAGCAGCTCAGCGGCGATTCCGGTTGTATCCGTGCGATCCAGGACACTTGTTCATCCATGAAAAGCATCGTTTTCACCGCCATTGTCCTCATTTCCGCTGCGAGCGTACCGGCAATCGGTGCACAGTTCTGCGTCCACACCAGTGCGGAACTGACCGCCGCGCTCGCCACCGCATCGACCAATGGTGAAGATGACAACATCAAGCTAGCGCCCGGCATTTACACCCCGGGCAGCGGCGGCTTCCAGTTCCACTCATCCGACCTTCATGGACTGTCCATGGGTGGCGGCTTCGATACGCCATTGGGCGGCGTACCTTGCAGCCTGCCGCTGGGCGGCGCGCAATGGAGCGTGCTGGACGGCGCGGGAAGCAATCGCTTGCTCGAAGTCGTCGTATTCGGCACGAGTGCGGCGCCGGTTTTCCTGCATGACCTGACCTTGCGCAATGGAAGTTCGGTCGCGGGTGACTCGCCTGTCCTCGTCACCGGCTCGACAGAGTGGAACGGCAATGTCGTTGTCGACAACATATCGGTCCGTGACAACCATACGACGTTTGTGGTCGCGGCCCTCGCAGCGAACGGCACTATCCTCGTGCGCAGCAGCGAGTACGTGGGCAACACGTCCACCGCCATAAATGGCATCGTTCTAAGCCTGATCAGCAATCGGCCCGGCAACGGTGTCAGCGTCATCTTCAACAACAACACGGTGGCTGGCAACAGCGTACCGGCCACCTCGCAGCGCGGCGGCGCCGCGTTCAGCGGCACCACCCCCGGCGAGATGCACGTCGCCAACAACATCCTGTGGAACAACGGCGGGGTCGATATCAGCCTCATCACGTCCGCTATCGTCTATCTCGATCACGACGATATCGGTTCGCGCTCGCTCGGAGGAAGCGTGGTCGTCAACGAGACCAATTCTTACCAGGTCGACCCGCAATTCGTGAGCCCTGCCGATGCGCGCCTGGCGAGTGCCTCGCCGCTGCGCGATGCCGGTATTGCCTCACCCATTGGCGGAGCCGGCAGCGCCGATGTCGGCGGTGATCCACGTGTCGTGTTCGGTGGAATTGATCTGGGCGCGCGTGAAATCCAGGACTCGATCTTCAAGGACGGTTTCGAATGAGTGTTGTAGCGACACAAGTAATGCAAGTCATGGCGGGATCTCCCTGAGTTGCGCGCCGTCGCGGTCGCCGCTGCCAGACTTGGGTTGTCGACGCGGATCGCGTGCAGGCCGCCGTGGCGGAATCGAATGAAGGCGACAGCAGCGGCGCAAAAATCGCCTGCGTTGACGCCCAGGGTTCAGCGCGCGAGTGTTCTTGCCTGCGCCGGTTTCGAGAGCGCACCGAATGCTTTGTCGTACGACCAGGTCACGAGTTCCTTGAGGTAGCCCTGCGGCACCAGGCGCACATCAACGACCGTGACCCAGTGGAACCGCGCCATGCAACGCGCCGGCTTGATGCCGGGCACGCCGGTGAGTTCGAGGAAGCGCTCCGGATTCGTGCGGAAACTGAAACGCCACTTCTCGGGCTCGGACAATTTGAAATACGCGAACTGCTTGATGCCGATCGAATACAGCAGGATGTTGCCGGGTGGGCCGATGATTCTGGAGGTGGCGCCGGGGAGGTGGGCGCAGTAAATCTTGAGTTGCTTCGTATCCATAGCATGCTTGAGTTTTGGCAATCGGCAATACCGCTCGTGATCAACGCCGAATCAGTGCAAGGAATGCCATGCATCCCGAAAGAATTCCTTCTCACCTCGGGAGAAGGTGCCGACAGGCGGATGAGGGAAAGCCCTTCGTCCGCGCGAAAGGAATTTGAATTTAACTTCCCTCATCCGACGCTCCGCGTCCCCTTCTCCCGGTGGGAGAAGGAAAAGCATCGCTGAGATTCGGCGCCAATCCGGATGCGGCTTCAACATCCGAGCCCGCCCACAAGAACGGAAATATTGCGCATCGTGACGAGACCAGGGGCAGTACGACTACCAGCGTAGTCGTCGCGTGCGTCAAAAATCGCGCGCGCCGCCCACGAATCGTCATGAGGCAAGCGCCGCAAACGCGTCCCGCGTCAGATTTTCCGGCTCAGCTTCCGTGCATACCACGTCATCTTCAATGCGAATGCCGCCGTACTTGCGGAACGTATCGACCTTGGCCCAGTCGATATCCTTCGACGCCGGTTTCTCCTTCAATCCCGCGAGCAGCATGTCGATGAAGTAGAGGCCGGGTTCGATGGTGACGACCATGCCGGGTTCGAGCGAGCGCGTCATGCGCAGATAGGGATGCCCGGGCGGGCGCTGTATCATGCCGCCCGCATCGCTCGCCTGGAAGCCCGCGACATCGTGCACCTGCAGGCCGATCGGATGGCCGAGACCGTGCGGGAAGAACACGCTCGAGACGCCGGATTCGACCGCGCTTTCTGCGCTCATGCGGATGAAGCCGTGTTCTTTCAGGATGCCGGCGATTGCGTGGTGCGCATGGATGTGCAGCTCCGGATAACTCTGGCCGGCGCGCACTTTCGCGACAAAACCTTGTTGTGCGGCATCCACGGATTCGATCAGATCGCGGAATTCGCCCGCATCGACGGATGCATAAGTGCGCGTGATGTCGCTCGCGTAGCCGTGGAAATTCGCGCCCGCATCGATGAGAAACGAATGCGAATGTGCCGGCGGTGCATGAGCGAGGTCGGTGTAATGCAGCACCGCGCCATGTTCGTTCAGTGCGACGATATTGCTGTACGGCAGTTCGTTGTCGGTCTGGCGTGCAGTCGAGAGATACGCCATGTGGATATTGAATTCGGAATCGCCGGCGCGGAACGCGCGTTCCGCGGCGCGGTGCGAACGCGCGCCGATCTTGCTCGCCACGCGCATCATCGCCAGTTCGTAGGCGGTCTTGTGCGAACGCTGGTAGTGCAGGAAGTCGAGCACGCTCGGCGGATTGTTCGGCGCGAAGCCGTCGAGCGCGGCGATCGCTTCGCCGACGATCGCGCAGCGCGTGGCGTCGTTGGGCAGGTGTGCGCGCGCTTCCTTCGCCTCGCGGATGATCGCGATGTCGAAATGTTCGATCCAGTAGCCGGCCGGTGCTTCCGGCACCACATGCCAGTAGTCGTGCGGCTGCAGATAGACGAGTTTCGGCTTCTTGCCCGGCGTGTAGACCAGCCAAGAACCCGGCGCCTTGGTCACCGGCAACCAGTGCTTGAAATGCGGATTGGCGATGAACGGGTAGGGGCGATCGTCGAGGAACATCATCGCCGGCTGGCCTGCCGCGACAACGAGGTGGTCGAACTCGCCGCGCAGCAGCGCCTTGTCAGTGCGCGCCTTCAGTGTGGCGAGGTGCTCGGCGAACAGCGGGTGCAGATCGGGATGCTGGGTGTCCATCGGCTATTCCTGGCGGCGAGCCGCCATTGTGCCGCGGGAACCGCGCGACGTGTAGCCGCCGTCACTGCCTCAGCCCGGTGCGAATTCGCGGCGCAGCCAATCGTCGAGCATGCGTTTCTCGAAACGCAGCGGATCGTCGTCGCTTGCCGTTGCGCGATTGAGAAAGCCCAGATCGCGCAAGGTCGCCTCGCCGCTGCGTACGAGCTTGCCATCGGCGGTCGTCAGCGTGTAACGCAGGTCGATGCGTGGCGAATAGATGTCCTTGACCACACGCACGTCGTCCCAGCGTGGCCCGCGCCAGGGTTCACAGGCGCCGGCACGGCGGATATCGGTCAGGGTGACATCGAGATGCTGTCCAGCGGCAATCACCTTGCCAGCGCGCCGCTGCACGTGGCGTGCGAGAGCGGTCAGCCATTCCTCGGGCTTGACGCGATTGTGGCACGCGTTCTGGCGCACTTCGGCGAACGCGGAAGGATCGGTCCAGTCCACCTTGACTGGAGGCGGCGCTTCATCCGCCGCCACGATGGCGCAGCCGAACGCGAGCACCACAGCCATCGACCAGAGTAAGCGTTTGTATCCCTGCAGATACTTCATTGTAAGCCTCGACTATTCACGTGCGCGTAACATTTACCACGCATCGCCTCTTTCCTCAGACGATCCAGCGTGGCACACCGTCGCTCAGCGTAGCCAATGGCGTTTGGTGCCGGCGAGGATCTTGAGCATCTGCGGCTTGGCAAAGGGAAGTCGGCCCATCGGGCCGAAAAACGTGTCGCGCAGCGGCGCCAGCACGCGCGAATCGGACTGGAACAGCGGCGTCAGCCAGCGGCTCAAGGTCTGGTAGATCGCGACGTGGCGCGTGCGTTCGCGCGCATACGCGGCGAGCGCTCCGGCGATGTCGGCGTGCGTCCCGAGTGCGACAGCGAGCGCCTGCGCATCGAGCAGCGCCATGTTCACGCCCTGTCCCAGCTGCGGGCTCATGCCGTGTGCAGCATCGCCAATGAAGACCGTGCGTTCACGCCAGGGCCGGCGCAGCACGACGTCGCGATAGCGGGCGCGATTGAGCTGAGCCGGTTCAACCAGCGCCTGTGTGCGTTGCGCCAGTTCCGGCCACAGCTGCGCGACATCGCGCTGCAGTTGCGCAAGTGCCGCCATGTCGAAGCTGTCGACGTGGGTGCCAGGCAGGCTGTAGTAGAACGTGAGCCAGCGTTTGCTGTCGTCGCTGCCCGGATGCGCGCCGACAGGCAGCACGCCGAGCATGCGGCGGGTGCCGTCATAGCGCTGGCGCAGCTCGTTCGCGTATGGCCATCCATCGGCGGGCAGCAGGCACCACATCGCGCCCCAGGGATAGGGCGGATCGCGCACCACCAGTTCGCTCGTCGCACGCAAACCCGACTGGCTGCCATCGGCAACCACGATGAGGTCATAGGGTCCGTATTCGGTGCCGGCCTCGTCGACTAGGCCGCGACTGCCTGCGGGTGCTGCGACGATGCGCGTGCCGGTGCGGATCTGCGCGACATCGATGCAGCGTGCATGCAGCAGCGCGAACAATGCTCCGCGCGTCATGCCGAGGCCGAAACTGTTCGCCGACAGATCCGCATAGCACATGTCCATGACGAGACGTCCGGCGGCATTCGCGCCGTGCAGTCGTTCGATACGTGCGCCGCTGGCGAGCGCGGCTTCGCCCAATCCCAGTGCGTCGAGCACGCCGAGACCGGTCGGCTGCAGCAGGAAGCCGGCACCGACTGGATGCAGTTGAGGGCTGCGCTCGAACAGTTCGATCGCGTGGCCGTCGCGTGCGAGGAACAAAGCAGCAGCCTGGCCGGCAGTGCCGTAGCCGACAATCGCGATCTTCATGCCAGGCTCCGCGGAAGGACCTGCACTTTATCAGCAGCGCGGCCGCGCCCCTCGCTGTTCGCTCTGGGCGTAGCGCAGCGAAGTCGCGGGGCCGGCCAGCCCGGCGCTTGGGCCACACGGGTGGCCGCGTGCGCGCGAACGTGATTGAATGTACGTCCAGAAGCGGGGGTGCCCAGGCAACTTGGGCTGAGAGAGACCCTTCGAACCTGATCCGGTTGATCCCGGCGTAGGGAAGCTTCGCGGCCGCGGTCGATGACCAACGCAGCGTCCCGCTTTGATTGCGAGTCCCACGCAGGCCCACACGGTTTGCGGGGGCGATCCCGCGCCACGCCCCGCGCTGTTTGCGGGACATCAAAGAGAGCAGGACCCTATCGATGAATGCCTTGCCCGCTGCGCTGCTGCGCGAAACCGCCGAACTTTCCGAAACCGTGACGCGCCCCATTCGGGGCTCGCGCAAGATTCATGTCGAAGGATCGCGTGCGGACCTGCGCGTACCGATGCGCGAAATCGCCCTTGCCGACACGCCGTCGATGTTCGGTGCCGAGACGAACGCACCATTCGCGGTGTACGACACGTCCGGTCCGTACACCGAGTCCGGCTATGCGGCCGATCTCACCGTCGGCTTGCCAGCGTTACGCGCACGCTGGATCGAGGAGCGCGGCGACACAGAGCAACTCGCCGACTTCACTTCGCCGTTCACGCGCCGTCACGCCGTGGCGCCATCGCTGGCCCACGTCCGCTTTCCGAATATCCCGAAGCCCCGCGTGGCCAAATCCGGTGCCAACGTCAGCCAAATGCACTACGCGCGTCGCGGCCTGATCACGCCCGAAATGGAATACATCGCGATCCGCGAAAACCAGAAGCTCGACGCGATCCGTGAGAAGCATCTGCTCAAGCAGCATCCGGGGCAGTCGTTTGGCGCATCGCTGCCGAAGCTGATCACGCCGGAATTCGTGCGCGACGAGATTGCGCGCGGCCGCGCGATCATCCCCAACAACATCAACCACCCTGAAAGCGAGCCGATGATCATCGGTCGAAATTTCCTGGTGAAGATCAACGCCAACATCGGCAACTCCGCGGTCACCTCGTCGATCGCCGAGGAAGTGGAAAAAATGGTGTGGGCGATCCGCTGGGGTGCGGACACCGTGATGGACCTGTCCACCGGCAAGCACATTCACGAGACGCGTGAATGGATCCTGCGCAATTCGCCGGTACCGATCGGAACCGTACCGATCTACCAGGCGCTGGAAAAGGTCGGCGGCGTCGCAGAAGATCTCACGTGGGATCTGTTCCGCGACACGCTGATCGAACAGGCGGAGCAGGGCGTCGACTACTTCACCATCCACGCCGGCGTGCGCCTGCCGTTCGTGCCGATGACGGCCCGACGCGTCACCGGCATCGTTTCGCGGGGAGGATCGATCATGGCGAAGTGGTGCCTCGCGCATCACAAGGAAAGTTTCCTGTATGAGCGCTTCGAGGAAATCTGCGACATCATGAAAGCTTACGACGTCGCCTTTTCGCTCGGCGACGGCCTGCGGCCCGGCTCGATCGCCGATGCAAACGACGAGGCGCAATTCGCCGAGCTGGATACGTTGGGCGAGCTTACTCAAGTTGCTTGGAAGCACGATGTGCAGGTGATGATCGAGGGCCCCGGCCATGTGCCGATGCACCTGATCAAGGAGAACATGGATCGCCAGCTGGAGAAATGCGGCGAAGCGCCGTTCTACACGCTGGGGCCGCTGACCACCGACATCGCGCCGGGCTACGACCACATCACCAGTGCGATCGGCGCGGCAATGATCGGCTGGTACGGCACTGCGATGTTGTGCTACGTGACGCCGAAGGAACACCTGGGCCTGCCGGACAAGCAGGACGTGCGCGACGGCATCATCACCTATAAAATTGCCGCGCACGCCGCGGATCTCGCCAAGGGTCATCCGGCCGCCCAGGCGCGCGACAACGCGCTCAGCAAGGCGCGGTTCGAATTCCGCTGGGACGACCAGTTCAACCTCGGCCTCGATCCGGAGAAGGCCAAGGAATTCCACGACGAGACCTTGCCGAAGGAAGCCGCCAAGCACGCGCATTTCTGCTCGATGTGCGGCCCGCACTTCTGCTCGATGAAAATCACCCAGGACGTGCGTGACTACGCCAAGGCGCAAGGTGTGGCCGAAGATGAGGCCCTGGCCAAGGGCATGGCTGAAAAGGCGCTGGAGTTCCGTGCCAGCGGTGCTGAAATTTACGTTTCCGAGTAATTGATCGATGAAGCTGCCCGTCCCGTTTATCCAGTTGCCATTGCTGTTCGATGCCGAACGCCTCGCGAGCGAAGTGCTGGCCTATGGTCCGGAGCACTGGCGCGAACATCCGCAGAAATACCCGGGCAACCTGTGGCTGCCGCTGCTGGCATCCGGCGGCGATCCGGCCAAGGAAACCATCGCCGGGCCGATGCGGCCGACATCGTATCTGCGCGAGTGTCCGTACCTGATGCAGGTGATGTCGCGCCTCGGTGCGGTATGGGGGCGCACGCGCCTGATGAAGCTCACCGCGCAGGCCGAAGTCAATCCGCATTTCGACGTGCACTACTACTGGCGATCGCGCATGCGCGTGCACGTGCCGATCGTGACGCAGCCCTCGGTGCGCTTCCGCTGCGGCGACGAGGAAATCCACATGGGCGCGGGCGAGTGCTGGATCTTCGACACTTGGCGTCGCCATCGCGTGGTCAATCCGAACGATTCCGAACGCATCCATCTGGTTGCCGACACCGTTGGAAGCGACGATTTCGGCGAACTGCTGCGCGATGGCCGCATGTCGGGCGGCGCGCCGGAGCCGCCGGGGTGGCGCGCACAGTTCGTCGCACCGACCGACGAGAGCGATCCGCCGCTGCGCATGGAAACGGAGAACGTGCCGATCGTGATGACGCCGTGGGAGCTGCGCGAGCACATCATGTTCCTGCTCAGCGAAACGCGTGCGCATCCGCAACTGGATATGACCAAGGCCGTCACTGCGCGCTTTCTCGGCGCCTGGTCGGCGCTGTGGTCGGAATTCGGCAACGCCGAGGCCGGATGGCGGGGCTATCGCAAGGC
>JBDSXV010000133.1:0-18532 GCA_039926025.1 Dokdonella sp. | reverse complement strand
CTGACCGGCACGGCGACGGCGCCGATCACGATCCGCGCAAAACCGGGCGAACAGCCGCTGCTGCATTTCGTCGGGAGCAGCCAGAACATCGTCAATGTGACCGGCTCCGTCTTTCTTGTCTTCGACGGCATCGAGTTCAGCGGAGGCTCGCGTGGCATCCGCCTCACCGCGTCGTCCGACATCACGATCCGCAACTGCCACGTGCACGACACCGCAGCGAATGCGATCGCCGCGAACGATGCCGGCAGCGACTACGCGCGCCTCGCCTTCATCCACAACGAGGTCGACCACACCGGCGACACCGGTGAAGGCTTCTATCTGGGTTGCGAAGCGGACGCTTGCCGCATGCACGACTCCCTCGTCGCGGGCAACTACGTGCACGATCTCGCCGGCCCGAGCGTCACCCAGGGCGATGGCGTCGAGATCAAGTTCGGCAGCTATGCGAACGTCGTGCGCGACAACGTGATCCACGACACCGCCTATCCGGCGATCACGCTGTATGGCGTCAACGGGCACGGCGCGCGCAACATTGTCGAGCGCAATCTCGTCTGGCACAGCGGCGACAACGCCATCCAGGCCGACTCGGACGCGATCATCCGCAACAACATCGTGCTCAGTGCAGCCGGAGGTGGCATCGCAGCGAACGCGCCACCCGGCATCACGCCGGGCAATCTCGACATCGTCAACAACACGTTGATCAACGCGCAGTCCGACACGATCCATCTCAGCGGCGTCGGCGGGACCGTGCTGATTGCCAACAATGCGCTGTACGCCAATGGCCACAATGCCGTATTCGCGACTGGCACGACCAGCCTCGTCACGCTCAGTCACAACATCGGCAGCGGCTCGATGTCCGGCGTTTCGGGCGGCTTCGATGCAAGCGGCGATATGGCTGCCGATTTCGTCGCCGGCAGTTATTCCGGAACGCTGCCGCAGAACCTCGTCCCGAAGCTGCGTCTAGCCGGAAACGCGGACGCCGCGTATCTGGCGAACGACGACTTCGACGGCGTCGTTCGCGGCACCCTGTTGGATGTCGGCGCCTATCGCGCGCGTGCGAACGATCTGCCGAGCTGGACCCTGCAGGCGACCTTCAAGCAATCGCCGCGGATTTTCGAGGACGGATTCGAAGGCGGGCCGGCCCCCTGACAATCGGGCCCCGACACGTCGCTATGGCGTGAACACGTTCGCCGCACCGGGTGTCGGCGTGGAGGTCAGTGTCCAGTCGAGCACGTCATTGTTCGTACTGGTGCCATCCGGGCTACGTATCAGGCTTAGCGTCGTCGTGTTGCTGTCTGCACCGGCGAAGGCCGTTCCATGGACGAGATTGTATGTATCGGGGAATCCCGTGATCACGGCAGCGTTGATGGATCCTTCGTATGACAGTGCATCGAGCACGCGTTGCGAAGCGATGTCGACGAGGGCGACGCCGTCCGGGGCGCCGTTCTGGATATTGCTGTCGCTGACGGGAAACGCAATGTGCGGCACCCCCATCGGCACCGTCAGCACAGGCGAATGCAGCACGAAATACTGACCGGCATCCAGCATGCCAGCCGTGCCGATCGCGTAGCGCGCGTATTCGACGCCGCCGACGCCATTGATGAAGACGAGGGCGAGGCTGCTCAAGTCGATCGTGTTCGCACTGCTGTTGAAGAGTTCGACAAATTCCATCGAGTCGGTGCCGACGTTGTCGTAGTCGATCTCGTTGATCACCAGGCCCGCGTAGGGGTCGATGACTGTCATCGTGCCTTGCGCCGATGCGGAAAAATCGAAGCTTGCCCCGGTGCCCGCACCGTCCGTGTCGCAATAGGTCCAGCTCGCGCCGGCATCTCCGCTGAAACGATAAGCGTAGGAATAGAGCCCCGGAATCCATGGTGCCGTGATACCCGCCTGGAATTCATCGTCGTTGCCGACCTGCATGTTGTAGGTCGCATCGACGAAACGCCAGGCGGAAAGCAGGCGTGGGTCGCTGAATTGGGGACCGTAACCGAACTCGGCCGTCCATCCGGGAGGCGTGCCAGCGGCTTCGGTGAGACCCGCTTCGTACAAGCGCCCATATATCTGCACCGACGGCGTGCCGGCAACGACATTCAGCGATGCCGGGAACTGCACGACGCAGTAGTCCGCTTCCGCTGGCAGCCCGGATTCGTTCAACGCGCGTTCGACGCGAACGGAGGCCCCAAGCGTGTTGCCCAGTTGCGCCCACAACGTTACCGGCGATGCGTCCTCGATGAGCCCGTCGACCAGCACGCTTGCGCTACTCTGGCCGGTGGCGACGGTGACTCCCCCGCCGCTCACGGCCAGCCGCGTCGGATCGGACGAGGTGATCGTCACGAAGGTCGGCGCAACCGCTGCAGCATCGAGGGTCACGCGGAGCGGGACGTAGGCGCTCGCGACGCCGCTCGTGCCGGTCGCCACCGAACTCAGCGCTGGTCCGAAAGCGATCAGGCCACTCTCGAAGCCGTTCGCGAAAACCGGGTCCAATGCCTGCGCACACGCGGGTGCGCCGCCGGCGATGCAGACGATTCCAACCAGACCCGCGGCGATGCCGTTGATGCGCATGACAGATCCCCCGACTGACATTGGCGTCGTGCCCCCGCACGCACGCGCGGGCCGAACCCGCGTCCGCAGTGTGCGGCACACGCCGTTGCACGTCCACGCCGACGAAGCGCGGCATCCGGGTCATGTTCGCGGCGCCGTTGCCGGCCAACGGCCGTGCTCCGGAAGGCGTTGTTCCTGTGGCAATCGGTGCCAGACAGGCATAATCCCTGCCACAGGGGTTGTGCGCGATCATGTTCAGATTTGCCGTTTTCATGGCCTTGCTTTTGTGTGTTCCCGATTTGTCCTCGGGTTCCGAGCCATCGGCTTTGCCCGCACCACGCCCGCTCAACCTTTTCGATCTCGGCGCACCATCGTTCACGAATTTTTCCGCGCGCGATGGCGTGCCGGATACGGTCACTGTCAGCACTCAGGTTGATCGCGAAGGCTTCGTTTGGCTCGCCTCGCCCATCGGTATCTATCGCTACGACGGGCGACGCTGGATCGCGAGCGAAGATCCTGGCATGGACAATTCGGCGGTCAGCTTGTGGCTGGACCAGCAAGGCACGCTATGGGCCGCGTTCCGCGACCACGGACTGGCGCACTACGACGGCGCACACTGGCATGTCGAGGACAGCAGCACCGGCTTGCCGTCGCAACAGATCCGCCGCTTCAGCGAAACGCGCGAACCCGACGGTAACGCGGCCTTGTGGGCGCTGACCTGGGATCAGGGGCTCATGCTGCACCGGGACGGTCGCTGGGTGTTCGATGCAGGCAATGCACAACTGCCACACGGATCGATCCTGACGATGGCGCAAACGCAACACATCGGCGGACACAAACGCTTGTGGGTCGGCAGCGGCAATGAGGGACTGTGGTTTCGCGACAAGGACGCCGATGGCCACGACGGCGCCTGGCAGCACTTTCGCTCGCGCGATTTCGATCCGGCGCAAGTGGAATACCTGCTGGCCACCGAGCACGCGGGGCGCGAGGAATTGTGGATCTCAGTGTTCTCATCGGGCCTGTGGCGGCTGACCGACGAAGGCATGCGCAAGTGGACCAAGGAGAGCGGCGAGCTACCGACGAATGATGTGTACGACATCGCCGAAACGCCGCTGCCGGATGGCGATCGCGCAATCTGGGTCTCCTCGCGCGCCGGGCTCGTGCGCATCCACGAAGATCATGCCCTGGTATTCGACCGTCGCCACGGCCTGCCATCGAATGTCGTGCGCGGACTCAGCGCATGGCGCAGCCCGAACGGCGACGAAGTGCTGTGGCTGGCGACCGAGTCCGGCGTGTCGCGCACGATCATCGGCGCGAACCAGTGGCTGACGGCATCGTTGTTGGGCGCGCATGCGACCGGCGTGTTTGCCGAACTGATCGAGCCGGATGGCCACGGCGATGAACGACTGTGGGTCGGCGCAAGCGACGACGGTATCGGATTGTTCGAGCAGGGACGCTGGCGCTATTTCAACCAGGCCAACGGTGCGCTACCCAATTCCGACGTGCGCATGATCGCCGCCGCAGCGGACGATAAGGGGCTGCGCACCCTTTGGATCGGCTTGCGTTACGGGCACCTGCTGCGCGTGCGCGACGGCCCCGTGTTCGAGCGCTTGGACACACCGTGGGAAGCGCGTACCGGCGAGGCCGTGCTAAGCATGCTCGCGCGCCAGGCAGACGGGCACTACGAGCAATGGTTCGGCACGCGCCAGTCGGGCATCTATCGACGACGAGATGGCCAATGGACCGCATTCCGGCCGGACAATGCAGTTGGGCAATGGCGCGTCATCAAGTTGCTCGAAGTCATCGACGCCGGCGGCCGATCCTGGCTCTGGGCGACCACCAACCAGGGTCTCGCCCGTTTTGACGGCGCACACTGGACCTTGCTCGGACGCGAAGCCGGCTTGCCCGATACCGATCTTTCCGGCGCAAGTCTGATCAACGATGCACAAGGCCGGCCGATCCTGTGGGCCGGCAGCACGAATGCCGGCATCGTGCGCATCGATATTGGCGATCCGCTGCATCCGTTGGTGCTGCCTGCCGATCTTCCTGCACCGCCAGATCTCAGCGCATACGGCGCGCTGCGCGACTCCACAGGACGCATCTACATCTGCACCAACAACGGCGTGCAGCAGCTGACGCCGGGCGCAGGTGGCTATGCCTCGCATGTCTTCACGCGCAAGGACGGCATGGTGCACGACGAGTGCAATACCGATGCGCAGCTCATCGATGCGCACGACCGTTACTGGACGGGGACACTCGGCGGCCTCACCGTGTACGACCCACGGCGCGCCACCGACGATGCGCAGCCCAAGGCGCTCAAGCTCATCGACGTGCGCATCGACGGCAAAGCCGTGGACCACCGCGCAGTGCACATCGATCCATCCGCGCGCGATGTCAGCATCGAGTTCGCCCTGCTCTCGTGGCAGCGCGAAGGGGAATCGAGATTCCGTACGCAACTGGTCGGCTACGACGCCGCCCCCAGCGCATGGAGCAAGCAGGATTTCCGTCGCTTCAACGCGCTGCCGCCGGGTCGCTACGTGCTGCGCATCGAAGCGAAGGACTACGCCGGCAATCTCAGCACACCGATCGATCTGCCGATCGAAATGGCCGCGCAATGGTGGCAGCAGACGTGGGCGCGTTTCCTGCTTGCCACCATCGTGCTCCTGCTCGGCTATGCCATCGTGCTGTGGCGAACGCACGCGCTCAATGCAAAGCGCCGTGATCTTGAATTGCGCGTCGCCTCGCGCACGACCGAGCTGAACGACGCCAACGAGCGCCTGCTCGAACTTTCCTACATGGATGCGCTGACCGGGCTGGCCAATCGCCGTCGCCTGCTGGAGACGCTCGATCAAGGTCCGCGCGACATGCAAAGCGGAGGGCCGACCGCGCTCATCTTCGTCGACGTGGATTTCTTCAAGGACTACAACGATCGCTACGGTCATCCCGCCGGCGACGAAGCGCTACGCGGTGTGGCCGCGACGATACGACGATGCGCGCCGCCGGAAGCACTCGTCGCACGCTACGGTGGCGAGGAGTTCGCCTGCCTGTGGCCGCACGCCGATGCCAAGCAAGGTATCGAACTCGCCGAGCGCATTCGCGCAGCGGTCGCTGCTTGCGACATCGCCATCCCCGGCTCTGCGCTGACTCAGCGCGTAACGATCAGTGCTGGCGTCGCTGGCGCGATCCTTTCCAGCTCCGCTGACGCCCATCTCCTGCTGCGCGATGCGGACATGGCGCTCTATCAGGCCAAGCGCGATGGAAGGAATCGCGTGAGCGCGCATGGCGCGCAGACCTGACGACGTGCGCCCCTGCGGCAACCACGACGGAAATCAAGACGTCATCTCATCAATGCCGAACCGACAATGCTGCAAGACGCTTCCGTCCAGACACCAACGCCACGAGTGACTGCCTGACGAGTCGTGTCAGGTCCATTGAATCGGACACGCCGGTGCGGGCGGGATCACGCCGAGGACCGGCGGCTTCGGGAAATACTGCGTGGTGACCTGCACCGACTGGGCGCTCTCGTCGCCGAACAGCAGGGAAACAAGTTTCGAGGCTTCATCCAGCCCTGAGGATATTCCGCCACCGGTCAGCCGATTGCCGGACACGACGAAACGCGGGTGACCGTTTTCCACGCGGATATGCGCAAATGCGCGCAGGCATTCGACGAAGGCCCAGTGCGTCGTCGCCGCATGCCCGTCCAGTAGGCCCGCGCGCGCAAGCAGCAGTGCGCCTTCGCACACCGAACAGACCCATTTTGCATCGGCCGCGACCTGTCGAAGGTAGCGCAGATAGGCCGAATGCGGATCCTTCATGATCGCCGCCAGCGCTTCCGGATTTCCTCCCGGAACCCACAGCACATCGAGCTTGGGCGTTTGCGCAAAACTGTGCTGCGTCTCGAAGTGCACGCCGTTCATCGATGTTACGCCGCGACCGTCCTCGGAAATGAGCACGCTCTCCAACGCGTGATCCTTGCCCGCCCAGTAGAACATCTCCAACGGGCCTGCAACGTCGAGCAGGTTGACGCCCTGGTAGACCGGAATTCCCAGCTTCATGTCGCCTCACTCGGGCCAATCAAAGGCCGATCAGGTTTGCGAACGGGGTTTGCGTCAAGCGTGCGTCGACATGTGCATCATTCGCTTTGGCGCGGCTCCGACGAGGTGACGCCACACCCTCTGCGTGAAGTACGTCGCGATGCGTCGCAGCAGAGCGCGGGCAAGCGTGAATGCCAACATGCCCACCAACATCGCGCAGATGACGCCGCCCGCGACCCAGGGCAGCCGTTCGACGGCAGCGAGTTTGCGCATCGCGCTCATGCAGGCGGCCATCGCAATCGCCATGATGACGAGATCGAACGCGACACCGCTCAACCCGGCAATGACTCTGCCTGCGTAACCGGTGCGCTTCAGCAACGGCCCGCGTAGACGCGGCAGCACGATGGCGATGACCATGGCGAGCATCGTCACCGGAAACCAGCGGCAGTGATCGCGAATGACATCGATCCAACCGTAGCCTGATGCACCACGGGTGCTGCAAAGATCGAGCACGGCCTGCGGCGGAACGCGCAGAAAATCCAGCGTGATGCCGACACCGATGGCGGCTGCGCACGGCAGCATGTCGCTGCGAACGCAACGTCCAATGGCACCCGCCGCGCCAAGGAGTTCGGTCGCAACGCAGATCAGCACGCCGCAGGACGTCCATATCCCGCTGCCCTGCATCGGATTGCCGGCGAGCGGCAGCTCCATCACCCCGTATCCGAGCAGAGTGACCGCTGCCACGCGCAACGCGGACCCGCAGGCATTGGATGGCCTTGGCGCAGCGAGCCGCACAACCCCTTCGCCTGTTGCCGTCATGCCCGCATCGCTGAGTGACCGCATGAGCTAGCCGGCCGCGGTCGCGACGTCGTTCATCACGGCATACCAGGTGCATACCACACCTGCCGGCGCGACGCCGCCGGAACCGCTCGAATGCGGCACGGTACGCACGATCGAACCACACAGTGACGGGCGCTGCTCGATGCCGTTCGGCCAGGGCGGGCACTCGTAGCCGAGATAGTCGTAGACCCATTCTTCACCACCGACCAGACCGCGGCCCTGGAATCGGACGCCGTTTGGATTGCCGTAGCTAATCGAGCCGTTGAGTGCGAGTTCCCAGCCGGGTCCGAAGATGCGCCCACGAAAAATACCCATCGGTGCGGCGACGATCTCGATGTTCCCGCGGCCGAACTCGAGATCGTTGAACGGTGTTGCGAGAACAGGATTGTTGAGCAGGCTGCGATAGGTCCACAAACCCACCAGACTGCCGGTTTCCGGTGCAAAGCTCATCCTTCCTCCGAACGAATCTGTGTGATGTGCGACGACATTGAATATCCCTAGCGCACGTCCACGCGAAACAGCTTCTTGTGCACGCCAAGCGCTGCGCCGGCGGCTATCAGCTGCGTTTGTCCGAGCACGCCATCGCGCGTGCGTACCTCCACGTGGATACGCGCCTGCTCGACCTCGTCAGCGCTGAATGCGTGCAACGAAAAGAACGCCTTCACTTCCAGATGCGTCTGGCAGTTTGCACAGTACTGAACGCTCCAGCGGCTGAGTACGGCTTCGCGGCCGATCAGTTGTTTCTTGCCGTCGATGTCGGCGTACGCGGACACCACGAACGAACCGCGAATCGGCGCGCGATTGAGCCCGGAGACGCGCAGCATTTTCGCACTGCGATCCGGCGCACTCGCCAGCGCCTTGGGTGCTTCCTCGAGCGAACCGGGACCGTAGGTGAATCCCAGTTGCTTCTCGATGTTGATGCAGTCCAGTGAGAGGTAGCTGCGTTCCTTGCCGTTCTCGACCAATTTGAACGGATCGAGCGGCGATGTCATCGTCAGCCACGAATTGGGAACCGTGCCGGGCGTCGGACCCTGGCTGTCGATCGAATTCGTGCCTGGATAACCTTCGATGACGTCGAGCTTGTCGGTGAAGCCGTGCCGCTTCTGCCACAACCAGAACATGCGATCGATGAAGCAATGATGGAAGAAGAAGATGGGATCGAGCCCAGCCGTGTCGTTCTCGCCCATGTCGCCATTCGCGCCGGGAATCGGCGCAAAGTCGCCCGCGTTCGGACCACCCGGCACGTCATAGCCTCCGACTGCAAGGTGAATGCTGTTGTGCGGCGACTCCAGCGGAACGATATGCGCCGCACCGCTCGCGAGATCGTCGTTCCACTGCGCGGCCGATGTCGTGTTCGAGAAGACCGTGTAGTTCGGCGCGTCCAGACAGGCGGAAAATTTCGCCGCCACGTTCGTCGGCACCGTCTTGCCGTCGATGACGACGTAGGAGCTGAGCCAGTTGACGATGTTCTGGTTCAGGAACTGCACGTTCTGGTTGTAGTCCGGGAACTGCGCGTTGTGTTTCTGCGTGTTTGCGCGGTCCTGCACAGTGCCGACGAGCCCCGAGAGCGGATAACGCACGGTCTCGTACCCAAGTGGCTTGCCGTAGTTCGGATCGTCGCCGTTGATGTTGTCGACGATCGCCTTGTTGAACACGAACGAGCGCAGGGGATTGGCAATCGTCTCGCCGTCGAGCACGAACTCCTTGCGCGTCAGCGCCCACGGGATGCCATTTTTCAGCGAGTCGTCGCTGGTCTCGTCCCAGTACGCCATCGACACGTCCTCGCAACCGCGGATGCTGCGCAGCGCCTCTTCGAGTTTGACCAGATAGACGCGATGCCAGGTCGGGAACAGGATGTTGCCGTGATTGCAGTAGCCGCCCCAGTACGACGAATTGCCCCAGCCGCCGCCGCGGAATGGTTCGCCGTGAAACCCGCCGATCCGGAAAAAGGAGTGCGGATCGTCCGCCGGCAATTCCTTGATACCTTTCCACGCGCGCATCAGATCTTCAAGCGCCTTCTTGTTGCCGGCGTCGTAGTCGACCTGCAATGCCTCGAGTGAACGACGAATCCGTAGTGTCGATGCCATGCTCTGATCCTCGTGCAGCAAAGTTGTCGTCGAAGGTCTCGCGATCACTCGCGGGACGGCGTTCGCGCCGCACGCGCAGCGAGAAGCGGAACGCGCGCGACAGGCTCGTCGCGCGCGTCGTCGCAGTCGGCTCGGCCGCCTATTGCGGGCATCCCTGCTGCACCCAGCAGCCGAACGTGTTCACCATGTCGGGCGTCCATGGACCCTCGCCGGATCCTGCAGGTGGCATCGCGCCGCCGGCGACTTCCGAATAAATCTTCGCGGCCCACATCTTCACGCTTGCGTAGCTGCTCAAATCGAGTGCGCCGCCGGTGACCTGCTTCATGTGGTCGACGTCGGTCGCGGTGAACATCGCCTGGATGTTCTTGCCCCACGTCACCGATGTCGGGCAGGTCAGTGCGGCGAAGAATTGATGGTTGAAGGTTGTCATGGTTTAGTCCTTTTCTGGTTGAACACGAGTGGTCAATGGCTGAGGCTTCGATTGCGTCGCACTTGGGTAAGGCTGCCGCCCGACTCGACCGCCGGGATTTCAGGGAGGAACACCGAGCCGCGCGCGAGGATCACGCTGAAATCGCCGGCCTGCCCCTGCGGGTTCTGCCCTTGGCTGCCGTGGCAACCCATGCAGCCGCCCTGGTTGAAGTGGCTGCCGTTGTAGTACGTGTTCTTGTGCTGCGTGCCGTCCTGGTTCCAGTCGGTGCTGATGTTCGGCGACAAGCCGCCACTGAACAGCTGCAACGCGCGATTCGTCTCGACCACGATGTTGGCCTGGTAGAAACTCGACGGCGACGGGTTTTGCGCCGTGTACGGCGGTTGGCCGTTGTAGAGCGAACCGTTTGGTGTCGGCGTGGTGATTACCTTGTCGTACGGGAAGTACTGCACGTTGACCAGCTTGTAGGCCAGCCAGGGCGCCGAGGCGATGCCGTTCTTCTTGAGATACGCAGTGATGGCAGCGTGCGCCTGCGCATTCTCCGCAATGACCTCCGACGGAATCGCGTTGTCGCGCTTGTTGACGCAGATGTTGCCGGCACTCGGCGTATTGTTCGGCGGCGCAAACGCGGCGTTGCGATAATAGAGTTCGCTGCCGGGCGTGCTGCAGTACGACGGCTGCGCTGCCGCCTGGCAGGTTGCGGGATTGCCAGTGAGGATCACTGAACCCGCCGTGCTCGGCGTCGTGTTGGCTGGCGTCGACATCGGCGGCTGCGGATCGACGAGACAAACCTGTGGCGTCGTTGCCGTGGCCGGCGCAGGCGAGGTGATATTGCCGTCCGCATCCTCGACCGGCGTGCCGCCCGAGGTCAGCAGATTGTCGGCCTGCTCGAACGTGGCATAGATGAAGTAAGGCGCCGATGGTGTCTTCTGGATGATGTGCAGCGCGACCAGTCCCCAGGTCGCGTCCCGATAGCAATACGAACCCTGCGTGCTGCCCGTCTCGTAGAAGCGGACGGCCTGCATATGGAAGCGCCCCGACGCCGCTTCGCTCGGATTGAGCGGGCGCCACGCGGCCTTCACCTCGGTGGTGCCGTTTGGCTGGCTCACCATCGTTGTGCTGCCAGGCGGCGGGCTCTTCTGGTTCGCGGCGAGGTAGTTTTTTGTCGCCGTCACGACGCTGCTGGGGATACTGTTCCACCACTGGTTGAGCGGATTGCCCGGATCGCTGTTGGACGCGACATAGACGTATTGCGTGCGGTTCGATTTCGCGACGAAACGGATCAGCTGCGGCGAACTGTTGCCCGGCGAACTGCTCGCCTGCACGACACCGGCGTACATGCTGTCGAGCGTGATCTGATCGGTCTCATCCAGATTGACCCAGGGCGTCGGATCGCCCGACTGCTTCGCATCGCAGGCGGCCACGGCCACACCGTAGTTGTACTGCGGCAACGCGTCGTAGCCGTACGACGTTGCGGCATTCGCAACGAAGCCAGGCGGATTGCCCATGCCTGGAAACGTCTCGACTTTGCCGCGGAAGGTCTGCCACGCCGTTGGACCCGTGCATTTTGGATCACCGAACAGACACGTCGTCGATGGCGCATCGCGCTGGCCGGCCTGCCCGCTCTGTGGCCCGGCGGGCCAATTCAGCGCGATGAATTCCTGCCACGCGAAGGCGGCAGCCTGGGGCGGCGTCGCATTCGGCGCGCCACCGGTTTGCGGTGACCCCATGCTGTAAGGCGGATTCAATTCGCCCGGAAAATTTGACGATACCGAAATGGCACTCGCCTGCATTGCGCTCGTCGCCGTGGACTTGCTGCCTTTCGCCGCAAGCGTCGTAGCAGGGTCGACGCCGAGCAGCAGGGTCAATGCAAACGCCAATAGCCTGACTGGGATTTTCATGAGCACTCCAGAGTGTTGTTCAACTCGCATTCGCCATGGCATCCGGATCGCGGTTGCCGTGGACGGAACACCGGGTGAATTGCAATGGCCGTTAAGCCGAACCAGCAGCGCCCGTAGCGGTGCGTCGCAAGCGCACGCATCGAATTGGATTGATTCGGACGACGTTGCCGGCCGGCGCTGCAAAACAGCGCACGAAAGAAAACTGAAAGACCCCCGTTATTCCCGGCGCGTGAGGCGCGCCCTCCGGCCTTTGGATAGTAGGCTTGCGACACGCCGCCGGAACCCTGTCAAACCTGCTAGGTAGACGGACGCCGATTGGAGAGCGACAGTGTTCACTTTTGTACAAACGACAAAACAACAAGCCACGCGATGCAGTAGCCATGCACGGGCGATCGATGCGACCTGTACGCGGCACTCGGTCGGCGGCGAAACTGACCACCCCTCACCAGCCGGCTGGCCGTGGCGCGCGCCATCACTGACCACAGCCAACCACAAACCTGGGGGGCAAGCGCCGACTAGCTGACCACACGCGAAGGACAACTCATCCTCCGCCGCGTGCCTTCGGCGGCGTCAGGTCGTCCGACAGTCGGGAGGGAATCTGTGCATTGACTCCCCGCGACTTCGACCTTGTGCGCATTGTGAATGAGGTGATCGAGGATCCAATCGAACGCGGGGTCGGCGATGATGTCGTGCCCATCTTTGATGGGCGGCCCCACAGAACTGAATACTTGCGTCCCTGGCACCGAAGACACCACGACGAACGATTGCAAGGCAGCACCGCCCGAAGTTGTATCCCCGGCGAAGTCAGCATCGCCTAGAGAAGTGTCGTCAACGCGTATTGAATGCGCACATGCATGCGTATTCGCCGTTTGAACCACCGTTGGCAGTCACGCCACTCTCGACCAAAACGGAGCGTGCAAACACCCTTCATTCTTGCGCGTAGTTGCCTGCCTCCGTCTCGACTCACGGCCGCCGATTTGCGGCAGCGCGCTTGCAGCCCGGCGCAGAGTTGGGAAGACTCCAGTGCGGGTGCAGCGACCCGAGTTTCAGCAAAGGAAGGAGCCGATCGGAATGGTCAAAGCTACGGGCAACGCTACGGGCAACGAAAAGCCGTCGAAGGACGATCGCAAGGCGGAAGTGCGGCAGATCATCCTTGCCCAGGGAAATGATTTCATCAAGGAGCTGTTGCGCGCACATGGACTGAAGATCGGCGCGAACAAAAAGGACTTCGAGATCAATCTCACCGCCGCGATCGAATCCGATGCGCTGACGCAGGAGATGATCGACGCATGGCTTGCCGAGATCGAAGGCTGGGGAAACCAGCACCTCTATCTGTTCGCGGCACCAACGATCGCCGAGTCGAAGCTCAAGGCGCAACTGCAGGCGAGCAAATATGCCGCCCTCTCAGGATTGAAGCAAAGCTACGCATTCCCCGATCGTCTCACGCTCACATCGATCGCACTCGATGGCGACCATCTTTCGCTCGTCTGGCATTTGGGCAAGGAAGGGTGGAATCGCGCGAAGGACAAGGACCGCACCGAGGAAGTGGAACTGGAACGCTATCGATACGAGGCCTATCGGCAGCGGCGCGATCGCAGCACCGTTCGCTTCGAATGGCGGTTCGCCGACCACTATTGCGCGATCCTCATCCACCGCAACAAGGAGATCGACCATGCGGATGCGATGCAAGAAATCTGGCGCGTCCTCGCTGCGCTCGGCATTGCGGAAAAGCCCCTCGCCACGGTCCCGTTGAACAACGCCGTGAAGTCGGCGAGCAACGGGAAGAGCAGCACGAAGTCGGCACGCTTCGAAGCGGAAGGCGGGTTCGTCGAATTGGGCTCTACGCTCGCGCAAGGCGGCATCGAGTCGGTCGAAGCCGTTCGCCAGGCACGCCTCGCGGTCAACGACAACGCTTTCGCGAAAGCCCAAGGCATTTTCAACTTCACTATCGAAGAGCACAAAGACCTCAATCGCAGCATTGCGGTCCAGATTTACGGCACCGAGGGACGTCTTCGATTCTGGGCTCAGTGTCCGCGCGACGATGTGTATCGGGTGCTCAACTTTCTGCAGCAACACAACTAGAGCCTGCGATGTCTGCGAACGAACCTGCATGGCAAGAGGAAATCGGACGACGACGCGCACTGGGCGAGGCGCTGGAATTCGATCCCGTCGATTTCGCAGCGGCGGTCGGCACGCCGTGGCCCGATGCGTCCCTGCAATCTTTCCTCGACAAGGCCGTCACGTCCGGAACACTCGATCGAGTGGACGCATGGCGCTGCCCGAACCCGAATTGCCGACGCACCCTCGATGCCGGAATGGTCGAAAGCGGGGAATGTCCTCACTGCGGTAGCGACTTCCGCGAACAAGGCACACAGCCTGAAGTGATAGTCCGATATCGCTTCGCCGGTGAAGTGAGCCGCGACATCCACTGGATGATCGTCGTGCACGGCATGAACAGCCGCGCGCGCTGGCAGGAGGATTTCAGCTGGCGCATCGCCAACCGACTCAAATATTCCGCGCCCGTCCTGATCTACAAATATGGCTGGGCAACGATCGATGTGCTGGTCGCCTGGCGACATCGCCAGCTCGCGCAGGATCTCGGCGCGCGCATCCGACGCGCCATCGCGGATGCCAGCGAACATGGCATCACCGATCTTCCCGATGTCGTCGTGCACAGCTTCGGCAGCCGCTTGTTCGCCCTGCTCCTTGGCGACCCCAGCTTTGCGGACCTGTCCTTTGGCCGCGTGATCTGCGCTGGCAGCGTCGTTCGACCCGACTTCAACTGGAGCGCGCTTATCGAAGTCGGACGTATTGAGGCTGTGCTCAACCACGTCGGCGGCAATGACGCCACGGTTCCGCTCGCACAGTTTCTAATTCCCGGTTCCGGCCCGGGAGGAAAAGTTGGCTATTTGGACGAGCGCTGCTTGAACGTCTGCTCAGCGGACTTCGGCCATTCCTCCTGCTTGAGTGAAGCGACGATGGAACAGACGCTCGCTGAAAATGGATTGTGGGACCGGT
Organism: Dokdonella sp.; assembly: GCA_039926025.1. Classification (GTDB taxonomy): domain Bacteria; phylum Pseudomonadota; class Gammaproteobacteria; order Xanthomonadales; family Rhodanobacteraceae; genus Dokdonella_A. Next base: position 3,687 of record JBDSXV010000133.1, on the reverse strand, counting down.
TCCTGCGACATCCGCTGAAAGCATTTTCAGCCGACGGCCTCTTCACGGCGCAAAGGTGGAAGCCTGCATGGGCGCCGCTTCGATGGTTCACACGACTCATCGGCGTTTTGATCTTTGCGCTACTCGCGCCCATTTCCGCTGTGCGGAGGCTGTTCGATCCCTGACGCGCCAGGCGTCAGCGAGGGCCCCTGACGACGTATCTTCGTCAGGGGTTTTCACTCAATCGAAACTCGAGCGCATGATAAGATCGATGTGTGGAAGCCTGAAATCCGTATCCGGATATTCGATCGTCTGATCGAGCAGCAATGCCTCGGCAGGCGTGAGCACGCACGGCTCCTGACAAGGCACGCCAGGCCACACAAACGTTCCGAGCCCTGGCACCTTGGCAAATGCGTAATACGTGCCCGTCGGAACTGCGGACGTTTGATAGCTTCCATCAGCCGCGGAGACCGCATTTGTTGCCCCGAGCTCCGACGCGGAGTAGCGGATCGAAACGAGCGCGCCGGCAACAGGCGCGCCGGTATCCTGGTCGTAGACATGACCGCTTGCGTACGCACCTCGAGACAACTCGAGGTTCACGCCGGCACGCAATTCCGAATCATTGAGCACGAGCGCCGTCCACGTGCCGGACCCGTTTGAGTAGTAAGTGTCCAGATAACCTGGCACCTGGTCTGACCTGATGTAATAGGGAATATTGGCGCCAACCCCTTGCAGGATGTATTAACCGCTTGCATCGGAAATCGCGGTGACCTGCGGCAACACGCCGATAATGGACTCGGGGCCGGCTAACACTCGCGCGCCCGCAACGGGTTGATGCGTTGCTGCATCGGTGACCTGGCCTTCAAACGCATTCCGTGGCATCAACTGCACATCAATTCCAGTGACCGATTCGCCAGTTCCGACGGATATCGGCTGGGTCGTAAAGTAGGGAGTCCACCAATCGTCCTTGTCGAATCTTATGTCAAACGAACCCTGGGCAAGCTTGATCGAGTACGCGCCAGTGCCGCTACCGACCGTGCGATAGGTACCATCCGGAGCGTCCACACGATGGACTGAGATGTCACTCGTGATCGGTGCTCCATCGAGCGCGCTGGTCAGGGTGCCGGAAATGTGCGAAGCCGCGTGCAAGGCAAAGTCAGCGACGGCCGACTGACCTTCGGCAAGGGGCAGCAGGGTCGTCCCGGCGTCAACTTGTTCCTGATCCATCGAAGCGTCGTAGTCGAATCCCGCGTAGGCCTGGGAAATCAGATCGTCGCTACCAGGTTCAACGAAGGCGGTATACGAACCTGGCTGCAAGCCGGTGATGTCGTAATGTCCGGCCGCATCGACGCCGGGATATATATACGTGCCGGATTCGTGGTGAAGTAGCGTCAGCAGCGCGTAAGAAATCGGTGTGTCCGTCGCCGCAACGCTCACACGACCGCTGATTTCCACCGCGTGTCGCAGCGTGAAATCCAACCCCGATGCGGGCGGCTGGACGGAGTCCACAACCCCTTGCATCTGGAAGCTGCCCAGACAGCCCTCTGGCCAGTAGCACGGATGGTTCGCGTAAACGGACATTGTTCGGCCTGCAGCCGATGCAACGATCCAGTAACTGAAGGCCGGAGGCTGAGCCGACAAGTCGTCGATCTCATAACTTCCATCAGCTGCCGTGATTGCCTGACCAGCCGTGAGGAAAAGCCAGCTGAAAGGCACAAATGTGTTGTAGCCCGCACGCACGTTTGCACCAGCAACCGGATGTCCATCGCTGTCGAACACGTGACCTGAAAACTGGGCCGTTGCGCTCGCTTCAGGCGGCAACAGCAAGGCAGAACAAAGCGCAACGACCGCGAAGGTCAGAAGTCGAAACATGGAAAGAATCCTCGAATTGGGCGCGATTGTAAGCGAGGTTCTTGAATTGGCCTAGGCGATTGAAGTCCATACAAGGCCACAGAGGCCAGAAGCACGCCTCATTCCTGCCAGCAATTTGCCATCGACCGCCGCGAGGATTACTTTTTTTTGCGCGGATCGGCCATGACCCACACCGCTGCATTGCGCGCCTCCCCCGAAACACACCACTTGCCCGGACTCGATCTGCTGCGCGCAGTCGCGATCGTGTGGGTCATGCTGTTCCACTCCTTCATTGTCGGCGGGCTCGGCGAGAATTTCGCGTGGGCGTCGCGTTACGGCTGGATGGGCGTGGACATCTTCTTCGTGCTGAGCGGGTACCTCATCGGCAGTCAGTTGCTGCGACCTCTCCAACGCGGTGAGCCGCTCCGCCTGGCTGCGTTCTATACGCGACGAGCTTGGCGCATCCTGCCGGCGTTCGCGGTGGTGCTTGCTGCGTATGTGTGCGTCCCAGCATTGCGCGAAGCACAGGGCTTGCAGCCCTGGTGGCAGTTCGCGACCTTCACGATGAACCTGCTGATCGACTACACGCACAACCAGGCGTTCTCGCACGCGTGGTCGCTGTGCGTGGAAGAACATTTCTATCTGGTGTTTCCATTGCTGGCAGGCTGGCTTTGCCGCCAGCCGTCAGCCGCGCGTTTCGCCAGAGCATGTGTTGCAGTTCTTGTCGCCGGCATGGCCTTGCGATCCGCGGTATGGCTGCACGATGCCCAGATGGAAACCTCGCGCAACTGGTTTGTCGAGGACATCTACTATCCAACGTGGATGCGACTCGATGGTCTGCTCGTCGGCGTCATGCTTGCCGCCCTCCACGTATACCGGCCGCAGATCTGGAATCGCTGGCAGCAGCGGGCGAACGCGGTGTTGCTCACTGCTTGCGCGGTGTTCGCGTTCGCGCTGTGGCTGTTCCAAGAGCGCACCGGATGGCTTGCCAATTCATTCGGCTGGCCGGTGCTGTCACTTGCCTTCGGCCTGTTGGTCTTCGCAGGCGCCGACCGAAAGAGCGTGATCGGCCGCCATCGCATTCCCGGCGCCGGCTGGATCGCGGCGGTTTCCTACAGCCTCTATCTCAGCCACAAGCTGGCGATGCACGCCGTGCACGTGTGGTTGGCAGCGCTGCCTGCCGTGCCGGGCGGCGTTGCTTTCATTCTTTAAGCTTCGGTAATCGTTCTGCTTGGCGCTACGCTGCACTACGCGGTCGAACGCCCGTTCCTGCGCCGGCGCGAACGGTCCGTATCGATCGATCTCCACACCGAAAGCGCAGTGACGGCACAGCAGGCCACTTGATCGCACGACGTCACGAAAACCTGGCCTCCCATGTCGAACACAGCAGGCACGCGGGCGAACGCGTTGCCTGAATTCCCGCGGATACGTCACGGTTCAGCGTTCAGGCGCGATGCTCTTTCGCGAAACACGCAATCGCTTGCACATTGCTGTCCTGCCGAACCGAATGTGAGTCGAAGCTGTGGACTTGAAAAGCGGCTATCCCTTCTGGGTCGTGAAGAACGGCCTGTTGAACAATTTTCCTGTCATCGAGGAAGACGTCGAATGCGATGTCCTTGTCGTCGGAGCGGGCATTACCGGGGCGTTGATCGCCTGGCACCTGCAACGCGACGGTCACAAGGTGTGCGTTATCGATCGCCGTGAAGCGGGATGGGGCAGCACGGCTGCCAGCACCGCATTGCTGCAATACGAAATCGACACCGAGATGCAGGACCTTGCCAGCCGCTACGGCGTGGACGATGCAGTCCTTGCGTATCGCGCGTGCGCCGCGGCGATCCCCAAGCTGCAGCGCATCGC
>JBDSXV010000132.1:0-3107 GCA_039926025.1 Dokdonella sp. | reverse complement strand
CGGTAGATGTCTTCGGCCGTGAAATGCTTGCCGTCCTGGCTGTCGAGGATCTCCAGGATCCGCATGCGCGGATGGGTGACCTTGAGGCCGGCTTTGCGCAGTTCGGTCGATTCCACCTTCATCCTCCCGATCCCTCCCTGGTGACCTTGCAATGGACGGTTAACCTTGTAATTCAGACCGCTAGTGTATCATCCGGGATTGGCCGAACCTCTGGATTCCACCCGCATGCGTCTTCGCTGGCTTTCCCTCCTCGCCCTCATTCCGCTCACCGGTTGCGGCATCATCTACAAGGTCGACGCCCAGCAGGGCAATCTGTTCGACAAGTCGACGGTCGAGGCCCTCAAGCCCGGCATGAGCAAGCGCCAGGTGCTGCTGGTGATGGGCTCGCCCGCAGTGACCAGCCCGTTCGACCAGAATCGTTGGGACTATGTTTCGACGATCCGCCGCGGCCGCGGCAAGATGGACTCGAAGGATCTGGTCCTGTATTTCAAGGACAACGCGCTGGTCAAGATCGATGGCGACTATTTTCCGGAAGACCCGGAGCAGATGATCAAGGACGCGCGCAAGTACAAGCGCCAGTATCCGGACGAAAAGCGCCCGGACGACGACAAGAAGAAGAAACAGGGCGGTCAGGGCTGATTGTCGCGACGCTTGCCCGATCCGCGTTTCGCACGTAGCCGGCGCGCTTCCTTCGGGTCTGCCTTGAGCGGTCGGTAGAGCTCGATTCGATCGCCGTTTTCAAGTACCGACTCGCGTGCAACCGGCTTCGACCAGATACCGACGCCTAGCGCGCACGCGTCGATTGTGAACTCGCGATCGACTCCGGACGCGGCGATCGCGTCTGCGACCGTCGCACCCGCCGCCAGATCAACCCGGCGCAGGAACTGGCGATCGGGTTCGGCGTAGGCGACCTCCACCGAAATCGAATCGGGTGACATCGGGTCAGCCATACGCCTTGTTCGCTGCCGCGCAGAAATCGTCGACCATGCGGCTGGCGAGGCCCTGGAAGCCAAGCCTCAGCGCCGATCCACCGAGGAAACCGGCGTAGTCGAAATCGAGCGCCAGCGCGATCCGGCAGCCATCATCGCCTAGCGCCTTGAACGTCCAGTCGCCTTCGAGCGCCCGCAGCGGCCCGTCGACGAGATGCATGTGCAAGCGCTGCGGGCGCTCCAGCGTGTTGAGGGTGGTAAAGCTCTGGGTCAGGCCAGCAAACCGCAAGTCGAGCCGCGCCGTCACGGCGAGGTCTCCTTCACGCTCGAGTATCTGTGCGCCGGCGCACCAGCCAAAGCGCGTCGGGTATGCTTCAACGTCGTTGACCAGATCGAACATCTGCTCCGGCGTGTGCCGGACCAGGGCATGGCGGCGGATCTGGATCACTTAGGCCTTCACAGGGTCGTAGCGCATCAACTGATTGTAACGGACATGGCAAAAGCAAAATCCAACGACAAGAACGGCGGCGGCACGATCGCGCAGAACAAGCGCGCGCGCCACGAATATCACATCGACGAACACTACGAGGCCGGCGTCGCGCTTGAAGGCTGGGAAGTGAAAAGCCTGCGCGCCGGACGCATCAATCTGAGCGAGTCGTACGCGATCGTGAGGAACAACGAGATCTTCCTGTCCGGCGCATCCATCCCGCCGTTGATCTCCGCATCGACGCACGTGATCGCGAACGACCGTCGCACGCGCAAGCTGCTGCTGCATCGCGAGGAAATCGACAAACTGATCGGCGCGGTCGAGCGCAAGGGCTACACCCTGATTCCGCTGGCGATGTACTGGAAAAACAATCGCGTGAAGATCGATCTTGGTGTCGCGCGCGGCAAGCAGGAGCACGACAAGCGTGACTCGGAGAAAGCCAAGGACTGGGGCCGCGAGAAGCAGCGGGCTATGCGGGCGAAGAACAAGGCGGCGTGATGCCAGTTCACCCTTGTGGGAACAACTTTCTGTGGGAGCGGCTTCAGCCGCGATGATTTTCGCTCAGGTTCTTCAAGCATCGCGGCTGAAGCCGCTCCCACATTGCTTCCTAGTTCGCTCAATACCCAGCCGGCACATATCCAAACCGCTGCATCTGCTCGCGATGGGTACCGATCACTCGCTGCGCCTGCTCGCGCGTCAGCACCTCCCGCCATTCGTTGATCCGTCCCTTGCGGAAGAAACGCCCGGCCTTGTCCGAGGCCTCGACGAAGCCGTGCTTCTTCTCCATCGACGACAGACTCTGAAAACCTGCGTGCTTGATCGCACGCTCGATGCGAATGCGGTCCTGCCCGAGCCCGACGAGCTTGGCGACTTTGGTGAACGGCTTGAGCGGCTTTTCGATCAGGTCTTCGTAGCGCAGCACGAGGATCCGATCGCTGGCGAGATCGGCCCAGCCCTTCACGTGCAACGACCACGAACCAAGAATCTGGGTCACGAACAGCGCGTCGTTCGCCGTCGCGACGTTCTCGTCGCCCAGCCGCTCGATCGCCTCGTCGATGCCGATGCCGAAATGGTGGGTCATGCTCACCGCGACATCGAGCGGGTTGCGCACCACGTAGATCGCACCCGCGCTGACCGGCCAGTTGTGCAACGCGTGGCCGTTGAAGCTGCCGCTCATGTTGTGTGTCTTCACGAAGCGCGTGCCCTGTGCACGCTGCGCAATCGCGGCATGCACTTGCGGGCGCAGCGTGGCAATTTCGTCGATGCTCAAGCCTGCGCTGGGTCGACCCGCCAGTACTCCGAACAGGTCCGGATTCGCCTCATCGTCGCAATAGTTCGACAGCTCGTTCAGCGCGATCGGGTCGAGCCGATTGGCGACGAGGTTCGCCAGAAACGCGCGCAGCCAGGTGTTGCCGGATTTCGGATACGAGGCGAGCCAGACGATGTTGCCCATGATGCATTTGCCGATCGACGAGAGCCGCGCATGCTAGGGGCTGGCGCCGAGTCGCGGCAAGTCGGTCTCATCGCCCGCGCTTGCTTTCGAGGCCGCCAGCCCCCACCATTCTTGTTCCCCGGGGGCGACATGGTTTCGACGGGGGTCGCGAAGTAGCTTGGAGCATGCCGAGGGCGTCATCTTCCTCGTTAATCCGGTGGCAAAAAACCTAGACGCGAACGATAACGTCTACGCTCTG
>JBDSXV010000131.1:0-4659 GCA_039926025.1 Dokdonella sp. | reverse complement strand
CCCGCATGGCGCCGTACATCTTCGGCGCGCGCGGACGCATCCACATCATCAATCTCGAAAAGACCATGCCGCTGTTCGGCGACGCGATGAACTTCATCTCGGGTCTGGCGCAGAAGCGCGGCACCATCCTTTTTGTCGGCACCAAGCGTTCGGCGCGCGACGCGATCCGCGAAGAAGCGGACCGTTGCAGCATGCCGTCGATCTCGCAGCGTTGGCTCGGCGGCATGCTGACCAACTTCCGCACGGTCAAGCAGTCGGTCTCGCGCTTGAAGGAACTGGAGACGATGGCGAGCGACGGCAGCTTCGAGAAGCTGGTCAAGCACGAAGTGCTGTCGCGTATCCGCGAGCGTGAAAAGCTCGAGAAGTCACTCGGCGGCATCAAGGACATGAACCGTCTGCCCGACGCGCTGTTCGTGATCGACATCGGTCACGAGGACATCGCCGTCAAGGAAGCGAAGAAGCTCGGCATTCCGGTCATCGCCGTAGTTGATACCAACTACGACCCGACCCTGGTCGACTACGCGATTCCGGGCAACGATGACGCGATTCGCGCCGTGCAGCTGTATGCCAGCGCCGTTGCCGATGCCGTGCTCGAGGGCAAGGCTGCCGCTCCGATGATCGCCGCCAATGAGAAAGACGATTTCGTCGAACTCGATGCCGACGGCAATCCGGTCGCGAAGAAGGAAGCGCGCGAGCGTGACGACCGCCGCAACAAGCCGGGGCCGCGCAAGCCGGGTGGCGACAAGCGTCCGCCGGCTGGCCGTCGTGGGCCGCCGCCGCCGCGTGGTGGCAAGCCGGACGCGCCTGCAGCCGAGTAAGCGTCTCATTCGGACCGCATGTTCGTGGTTGCGCACTATTCGCAGCCACGAGCAGATTGCTCCGACAGCGAACATTATCGACGTCATGCCCGCGAAAGCGGGCATCCATTGCAATCAGAGAATGGATTTCCGCGTGCGCGGAAATGATGGCTTTTCAAGAATGCGCGTTGCGCCGGGTCGCAACGTCGTGGCTATCGAGGACACCATGGAAATCACCGCACAGCTGGTCAAGGAACTGCGCGAGCGCACGGGCGCCGGCATGATGGAGTGCAAGAAGGCACTCACTGAAAACAACGGCGACATCGACGTATCCGCCGAATGGCTACGCAAGCAGGGCCTCGCCAAGGCAGACAAGAAAGCCAGCCGCGTCGCTGCGGAGGGCCGCGTCGTGATGGCGCAGGACGGCGGCAAGGCCGTGCTGGTCGAAATCAACTGCGAAACCGACTTCGTCGGCAAGGACGAGAGCTTCCTGCATTTCGCCAACGAAGTCGCGAAGATCGCGCTCAACAGCGGCGCGCCTGACGTGCGCGAACTGCTCGACATGCCGTGGCCGGGCGGTGGTAGCGTCGATCAGGGTCGCCAGACGCTGATCGCGAAGATCGGCGAGAACATCCAGGTGCGCCGCATGGCTCGCATTGACAGCGCCAACAACGTCGGTGCCTATGTGCACAGCGGCCGCATTGGCGTGCTCGTCGAAGTCAAGGGCGGCGACGCCGACTTCGCGCGCGGCATCGCGATGCACGTCGCGGCGATGAATCCGCCGCACAACAAGGCAGCCGACGTACCGGCCGACTTCGTCGCCAAGGAAAAGGAAATCGAGCTGGCCAAGATGTCCGAGAAGGACAAGTCCAAGCCGGCCGAGATCCTCGAGAAGATCATCAGCGGCAAGGTCGCGAAGATCGTCAACGAGGTCACGCTGTACGGCCAGCCGTACGTGCTGAACACCGACCAGTCGGTTGAAGCGGCGGCGAAGGCTGCCGGTGCGGACGTCATTGGCTTCCAGCGTCTCGCCGTTGGCGAAGGAATCGAGAAGGTGGTCGAGGATTACGCGGCTGAAGTCATGAAGCAGGCGGGTCTCGCCTGATTCATCGCTGCATTGGTTTGTTGAAAAGGCCGCGGATTCCGCGGCCTTTTCGTTTCCGGCGACGCAGGGCCAAATCTCAATTCCCGTCACGCGGCTTGCCATGCTTTCCCAGGCTTGTCGCAACCGGCAGCCCCCAACCGTTGCGGATTGCCAGCAGACGCAGGCCGAAGCAGAACACCGCCCCGACGCACATCACGGCCGTCGTCGGCAGGCCGAGGCGATCGCCGATCACCACGATTCCCGCACCCGCCAGCGCCGCGACCGCGTACAGATCCGCGCGCAATACCAGCGGCACCTCATTCAGCAGCACATCGCGCACGATGCCACCGCCGATGCCGGACAACATGCCCAGGAGCGACGCCATCACCGGGTCGAGTCCGTGCGCGAGCGCCTTGTTGGCGCCGACCACGGCGAACAACGCGAGGCCGGCCGCGTCGAACAGACGCACCGGATTGCGCAGTCGCTCAATCGTCGGGGCGCGCCAGAACGTGATGAGACCAGCCAGCACCGACACGCCGAGATAGCGCCAGTCGCTGATCGCAGCCGGTGGCACCGCACCTATCAGAATGTCGCGCACGATGCCGCCGGAATTGGCAGCAACGAAGGACAGCACCAGCACGCCGAACAGATCGAGGCGCCGCCGTACGCCGGCAGTCGCCCCGCTGAGTGCGAACACGAAGGTGCCGAACAGGTCGAGGATAAGGACCAGTTGCATCAGGGTCACATGTATCTCCATCGCCGGCGGCCGGACAGGCCCACTTTAATGCGTGGGCGCCAATTCACCAGCACGGCGCACCGTATCGGCCCGCTGCGGCAATGCGTACTGCAACCGGTTGCGATGGGCGGACCTGTCTGCCGCTACAATACGGCTGTTTTGCCTGCCGGAAATCGTCCATGCCCGCCGATATCAAGTACAAGCGCATCGTCCTCAAACTGTCTGGCGAGGCCTTGATGGGCGAAGCCGACTATGGCATCGACCCCAACGTCCTGCAGCGGCTGGCACGCGAGATCATCGAGGTGCAGCGTGTCGGCGTTCAGATCGGTGTCGTCATCGGCGGCGGCAACATTTTCCGCGGCGCAGGTCTCGCTGCCGCCGGCATGGACCGCGTCACCGGCGACCACATGGGCATGCTCGCAACCGTGATGAATGCGCTCGCGATGCAGGACGCGATCGAGAAAGCCGGCGGCACCGCACGCACGATGTCGGCGATCAAGATCAATGAAGTCTGCGAGGATTTCATCCGGCGCCGCGCCATCCGTCACCTCGAGAAAGGTCGCATCGCACTGTTCGCGGCTGGCACCGGCAACCCGTTCTTCACCACAGACTCCGCGGCGGCTCTGCGCGCGATCGAGATCGGCGCCAGCCTGCTGCTGAAGGCGACCAAGGTCGATGGCGTCTACACTGCCGATCCGGCCAAGGATGCAAGCGCGACACGTTACGAGCGCCTGAGCTACGACGAAGTGATCCAGCGCAACCTGCAAGTAATGGACACCAGCGCGATCTCGCTCTGCCGAGATCACAAGATCCCGCTGCGCATCTACGACATGTCGCGCGAAGGCGACCTGATGCGCATCCTGCGCGGCGAGCAGATCGGCACCCTGGTTGGCGGTCGCTGAAGCGCGTCTCACGGTGCAGAACGGTCAGTATGCAGGCTGCACGCCACCTTCTGCCGCTGTGGCCTGCGCATCGCTGCATGCACAGATCCGCCGCCATTTCAGCCGCCGCGAGTACGGCATGCTGTTCGGAGCACGCACGTCGTATCCGGAATGGATGACGGCGTACGCGCGGGTGAACGAGCGGTCTCACGTGCGTGCGCGACTTTGAGGCCGACGACGCAGCGAGCGTTGCGGTCGCATCCCGCCCCCCCCCCCTGATTGCGGCGAGCCCCGCAAATTCCATTGCCAGCCGCAGGCAATGCGGTTGGCCCGCCGGACGCGCACGTCTTTGGATGCGTTGTCGGCGAACGCGATGCATGCGACGGACTCCTTTGCATTTGGAGGAACCCGTCCACACGTATTCGTTCGATCGCAGAAAACAATAGTCAGGCAATCGCCTTCGCGGGCGCGCAAGCGACCGTGCCTGGACGCAGGCTGCAAGACATAGCTCCGCGCCTTGATTTGATCTCGACCGTGGCTCGTATGGCTGCCGCGCCGCCGCGATCCGCCTCCTGCCGGGCCGCTGTTATACTCCGCGGCCTCACGCAAGGCAGAACAGGCGCCCCGCAATGCTCGATGCCATCAAGAAAGACACGCAGACACGCATGCAGAAAAGCGTCGATGCTCTCAAACACGATCTCACCCGCCTGCGCACCGGCCGCGCCAGCACAGCGCTGGTCGAACCGCTGAAGGTTTCGTATTACGGCGCCGAGACGCCCATCTCGCAGGTCTGCAACGTCGCGCTGGCCGATTCACGCTCGATCATCATCACGCCGTTCGAGAAGAGCATGGTTTCGGCGGTCGAGAAGGCAATCCTTGCCTCGGATCTCGGCCTGACCCCGAACACGATGGGCAACGTGATCCGCATCAACCTGCCGCCGCTGACCGAAGAGCGCCGTCGCGAGCTGTCCAAGCATGTCGCGCATGAAGGCGAGAACGCCAAGGTCGCGGTGCGCAACGTGCGCCGCGATGCACTGCATCAGGTGAAGGAACTGCTCAAGGACAAGAAAATCAGCGAGGACGACGAGCGCCGCGCCGAGGACGACATCCAGAAGTACACCGACAAGTTCGTCAAGGACATCGACGGCGTCGTGAAGACGA
>JBDSXV010000130.1:0-28092 GCA_039926025.1 Dokdonella sp. | reverse complement strand
TGGGCAGCGTGTACCTCGCCGAGCGCGAGGACGGCGATTTCGTCCAGCGCGTCGCGCTGAAGCGCGTCCGCGCCGATTTCGTCAGTGCCGAAACGCGCGAGCGCTTCCTGCGCGAACGCAATTTTCTCGCGCGCCTGACCCATCCGCATATCGCGCAACTGCACGACGGTGGCGTGGCGACCGATGGCACGCCTTATTTCACCCTCGAATACGTCGAAGGCACGCCGATCACACGCTATTGCGATGAGCGCAAGCTCAATGTGCGCGCGCGGCTTCGACTCGCCTTGCAAGTCTGCGCCGCGGTCGCATACGCGCATCGCAACCTGATCGTGCATCGCGACCTCAAGCCCACGAATATCCTGGTCACCACCGACGGCGAAACGAAGTTGCTCGATTTCGGAATCGCGAAGCTGGTCGACGCGGAGCAGGGTGACGGCCGCACCGCCACGCAGGCACGCATGATGACGCCGGAGTACGCCGCGCCGGAGCAGGTGCTGGGCGAACCGATCACCACCGCGACCGACGTCTATGCGATCGGTGTGCTGTTGTACGAATTGCTCTGCGGCCGACTGCCGTATGCGCGCGCGGACGCCGGTGCGGTCAGCTGGGCCAAGGCAGTGATCGAGGAAGCGCCCGAGAGCCTGCGTCGCGCGCTGAGCCGGCCTGCGGCGGCCGACTCGGCCGCGGCTGTGGCGGATACGCTGGCAGCGACGCGCGGTACCACCCTGCATGCCCTGCGCCGGCGCCTGCGTGGCGACCTCGATCGCATCGTGCAGCACGCGCTGGCAAAGGAGCCCGAGGCGCGCTACGCGTCCGTCGAAGCGCTTGCCGACGACCTGCGCGCCGTGATCGACGAGCGTGCGATCAGCGGCGGCAGCCGGCGCTATCGCTTGCGCAAGTTCGTGCGTCGACACTGGCTGCCGCTGGTCGCATCCGCTGCCATTTTGCTGACGTTGATTGCGAGCGGCGCAGCCGTCGTCTGGCAGGCGCGGCAGACCGCGCACGCAGCGCGCACCACGCTCGCGGTGAAGGACTTCCTGTTCGGCCTGTTCACCGCGGTCGATCCGCACGAGGCCAAAGGACGGGAAATCAGCGCACATGAATTACTCGATCGCGGCGCGCAGCGAATCGAGCGCGAGCGCGCGCTCGACAGCGGGCAGAAAGCCGAGATCGAAAGCACGCTTGGGCGTATCTACTATCAACTGGGTTTGTTCGACCAGGCGAACACCTTGCAGGACCATGCAATCCGCGCATTGTCAGCGTATCCCGAGCACGCGCTGCTGTTGTTGCAGACAGAAGCCGAACGCGCCGACACACTGATTGAGCGTGGCGACCTGAAAGCTGCAGCCGCGCTTGCTGCCGACGCAAGCGGGAAAGCCGACACCCTCCCTCGCGTGAGCGCGGACAAGCGCGCGCAATTCCTGCACACGCAAGCGCGTGTTGCGATCAGCGAACGCGATTTCACGGCAGCAAAACGCTTCAGCGATGCCGAGCTGGCGCTGCTGCGGGACGCCGAGGGCGCTTCCACCGGTTTTTTTTTCAATGCGCTATCCACGGCGGGCGCTGCGCGCTGGGGTTTGTCCGACTACGACGGTGCGGCAGCGCTGTTCCGCGAAGGCCTCGCGGTTGCATCGCGAGACGCAGCGCCGGACGACATGAATGTGGCTCACGCGCAGACCAATATGGGGCTGATCCTGCAGGCCAAGTCGCGCTTCCGGGAAGCGCAGTCGATGTATGAAGCAGCACTGGCGACGGAGCAGAAAGTGCTCGGTCCCGATCATCCGAGCACGATGGCGATACGGCGCGATCTGGGACTCAGCTACTACCATCAGGGCCTGTATGCGCAGGCGCGCACCACGCTGGAACAGGTGCTCGCCGGGCAGCGCGCCAAATTCGGCAACGAGCATCCCGCGCTTGCGGGAACCGAGATCAATCTCGGCCTGGTGCTCACCGACAGTGGCGATCTGACCGAAGCGGATCGCATCCTGAACGAGGCGTTGGGCATCTTCGAGAAAAAATACGGGCGCGCCTACCAGGGCGCGACCATCGCGCTCAGCAATATTGCGGTTGTGCACATGCTGCGCGGTGAGCTCGACCGTGCCGCGGCCGAGTTGAGCGAAGTCATGCAGCGGGAGAACAAGCCGGGCGCGATAGATCCGGACGGATTCAGCACCTTTTATCGCCTCGGTGAAGTGAAGCGGCGACAAGGGCAGGCCGCAGCGGCCGTCGAACTCGAACGCAAAGCGCTCGTTGGCGCGCAAAAGGTTCGCGGTGAAAGCAATCGCTACACCGCCATGGCGCATCACTTGCTCGCACTGTCATTGCGCGATTCGGGCGACGGCGCCGGCGCGGAGCGCGAATTGCGCGCGGCGCTGGCGTCCTATGCCGGTTATGTCCCGCAGGCCGAACATCCTCTCGCCGCGACCGTGCGCTCCGACCTCGCCCTGCTGCTGATCCAGCGCGATGCCGATCGCGCCGAAGGCCTGCGACTGCTCACGGAAGCGGTCGCCTTGCGCGAAAAATTCCTCGGTGTCGACGAGCCACGCACCCAGGCCGCTCGCGTGGCGTTGAGCAAGGCGCGCGCTTCCGCCAAGGCGTGACGACCGCCCGCGCGTGTCTGCAGCAGCAAGTGCGGTGACGCGGAGCGTGATTTCGCCGATCATAGGCGAATCCCTTTCCATCCCGGACTGCGCAGTTCGCCGCAGCCGCCGACCATCGAGCCCAGACCCATGCAGACAATTCCCGCGATTTCACTGATCGGCGCACCCACCGATATCGGTGCCGGCGACCGCGGCGCCTCGATGGGCCCCGAAGCAATGCGGGTGGCCGGCCTGGCCGAAGCGCTCGTGGCGCGCGGTCTCGACGTGATCGACCGCGGCAATCTCTCCGGGCCGTTCAATCCATGGCAGCCGCCCGTCGAAGGCTATCGGCACCTCGACGATGTGGTCGCGTGGAATCGCGCGGTGATGAAGGCGGTGGGCGCGGAACTGGCGCAGGCGCGCCTGCCGATATTGCTCGGCGGCGACCATTGCCTCGCAATCGGTTCGATCGGCGCGGTCGCGCGCCATTGCCGCGAGAACGGCAAGCGTCTCACCGTGCTCTGGCTCGATGCGCATGCGGATTTCAACACGAGTTCCATCACGCCGTCCGGCAACATCCACGGCATGCCCGTTGCCTGCCTGTGCGGCTTCGGTCCACACGCGTTGACCGAACTCAGCGGCAACTCGCCCGCGATCACTCCCGATCGCATCCGCCAGATCGGCATCCGTTCGGTCGATACGGGCGAGCGCAAGCTCGTGCGCGATGTCGGCCTCGAGATCTTCGACATGCGCTACATCGACGAAGTCGGCATGAAGCGCGTGATGGAAGAGGCGCTGTTGAATCTCGGCGAAAAAGATCACCTGCACGTGAGCTTCGACATCGACTTCCTCGATCCGTCGATCGCACCGGGCGTCGGCACCACCATTCCGGGTGGGCCAACGTACCGCGAAGCGCAGCTGTGCATGGAGATGATTGCCGACTGTGGCCGTCTCGGTTCGCTCGACATCATGGAGCTCAATCCTTCCCTCGACGTGCGCAATCAGACCGCAAAAGTGGCGGTCGACCTGGTCGAGAGCCTGTTTGGCAAGTCGACGCTGATGCGCGATTGAGCGACCAGCTCTGACGCGAGAATTCCACTGCCGCCCATTGTCCCCCGTGCGATGGACATGAGGCGGCGATATCGGCGATAACGTTGTCGACCGCATCTTCGGGGAAGCGTTCCATGGAGTGGCTGCTGCTGGTACCGTTGATCCTGCTGCTGGCCGTGTTCGGCTATCGGCGTGCGCGGCATGCTGGCGAGGCGTCGGCACCGGAGCCTGTCGCGGAAGGCGTGGCAGGCGACAAGGTCGATGACGAGTTGCGCGAGATCTTCCTGCTGGAGGCGCGCGGCGAAATTGGCAACCTGCGCCGCGGTCTGCCGCGCTGGCGCTTGCAGCCGGACGACATCGCCCGCGCTGTGCCGCTGCGGCGTGCGTTCCATACGCTCAAGGGCAGCGGCCGTCTGGTCGGTGCGGTCGCGCTCGGCGAGTTCAGCGCCAGGATCGAGCAGGTGCTGCTGCTCGTGGTTGACGGCGTACTCGCACCGCGACCCGACGTGATCGATGTCGTCACGCATGCCGTCGCGCTACTGCCAGGGCTCGTCGGCGAGTTTGCCGGCGAGCGCCGCGCGGGCACCCACGTGGCGGCGATCGCGCAAGCGGCCGAGCGGATCGTGGCGGACGTGGAATCCCGGGATATGGGATCAGCTTCATTGGGCAAATAGCATCGATAGACCCAGTTCCGCGCGGGCGTTCTGGAACCATCGAATGCGTTTGCGGGGAAAAAGCGAAGAACCATTTCCCTGTCTCAATCGACACTTGCGCTCGACGTGGTCGAGGCCAATCCATCGCTCCAATTGCGAAGCCGGACTCGCAGGCGGATCGACGCGCTCCATCGCCGTGACGTATCGCCGCACGCCGCGACGCGACGAATGACATTCCCCACGCGTCTGTAGAAGCAATCCCGCCGGCATTCCCGCGCTCATGAGTCGCGTACCTGGATCGCCGCATTTGCTCGCTTCGAATATCTACCACTAAGGATGGATGGCATGATGAATTCGGCTCTCAAATCGCCTGGTCTGATTGTGTTTGCAATACTTGCATGGTCGTTCTCGGCTGCTTGTCACGCGGCGCCGCCGAACGATGACTGGGCCCATCGAACAGTCATCGCGGCCTTGCCCTACTCGGATTCGCTGCCGAATGTCGAGCAGGCGACGACCGAAAGCAGCGATCCGGAATTGTTCTGCGTGGGGCTCGGCCACGCCACCGCGGGGGCCAATAGCGTCTGGTATGAATACACCACCGGTGCCGCCGACGAGTTCGTCACTCTGCAGAGTGGTGGCTACGACACGATTATCGGCGTCTACGAAGGCTCACCGTCGGACGGTCTCATCGTTGACCGTGGCGGCTGCAACGATGACGGTGCCGGTAGCGCTGCAGGTTCGGCGATCAAGGGTTTGCGTTTGCGTGCGAACACGCGCTATTCGATTGTCATTGCGCGCTATCCACCCAACACCGCAGCCTCGATGACACTCGCGTTTTCCATGTCGAGCAGCCCTGTCTATCAAGTGACTGACACCGTCAATACCAGCGATGGCGTATGCGATGCGCAGTGTTCGCTGCGCGACGCGATCCAGCAGTCGACTGCGCAGCCCGGTGCCATCCTTGTGCCGGCAGGACATTACGTCGTCAGTGGTGGATTGATCCTGGGCAGCACAGGCGGCGCTATCTACGGTGCCGGCATGACCCAGACGGTGATCGACGCCGCGGGAGCGGGCAGGGTCATGACGCATGGACAGTTCCTCGCCAATCACACGTACGCCTTGCATGATCTGACGCTGACACACGGTTCTTCGTCGTCGGGCGGTGCGTTCTATGGCAGCGGCGGCCACTACGTCATGGACCACGTCGCGATGACCGACTCGGTATCGTCGACCGACGGCGGCGGCGCGTTTTTCGAAGAGACCAGCACGCTGTCGATGTACGACAGCCTGATAACAGGCAATCACGCCAACCGCAGCGGCGGCGGGCTCGATGTCGTCGGCGACAACATGGAGATTCATGAGTCGAGCATCACCAACAACGAATCGGCGACCGTCGCGGCAAAGCAGGGCGGTGGTGGCTTGTTCACGCTTTCACGCAATGAGGTGCGTTTGTTCAATGTCACGATCTCCGGCAATCACGCCGCCGGCATCGGTGGTGGTGCCTACCTGAGCCTCGACGGGCAAGGCCTGCGAACGAAAATCAACAATATCAGTATCGTGGACAACGATTTCGGGGCTGCCCCGGCGTCCGCTCTTCGTGGCGGATTGATGATGGATCTACAAGTCAGTTCGAGCCAGCCGTTCGTTTTCACCAACAGCGTGATCGCAGGAAATCACGCGTCATTCGACCCCGATGCGCTGTCTGATTGCGCGGCAGTCGGTACCTTCGTGTTCATTACAGGCAACGACGCCGTGCAGGTCCCCAACAGTTGCAACTTCTCTGCGGCAGGCGATCAGACCGGCATCGACCCCTTGCTGCTGCCGCTGACTTCGGTCGGCTTGCCCGCGCATGTTCCCGCCGCCGCCAGTCCCCTGGTCGATGCGGGTGATCCTGCAACCTGCGAGCGGAGCGACGCGCTGGGCACGCAGCGACCGCTGGACGGCGATGGTGACGGCGACGCCGTGTGCGATATCGGCGCAGTCGAGCGTCCAGCCATCGATACGGACCGTATTTTTGCGAACGGCTTCGATTGAAGTCGACATTGAGTGCCGGAAAATCTGAGAACGGGGTCCAGAAACTGGGCTCGGGCTCATTTGACCGCGCGGATCGAGTTCGTCGGGACCGGCCGCAGGCGGAGCAGGAAGACGACAGTGAACGTCTGCGGATGGGATTTTCCCCTCCCCGACGTAGTACAGGCTCTGGGTCGGATAGCGCTCGCCGAAGATCTGCAAGAGCTGATTGGGCGATTTCATTGACGCGTCGTTGCCGGAACAGGGCCATCGCGTCATCAGCCCACGCAACCATATAACCCGCCCTCGCGGCGTCGCAGCCCTGTAGCCCGACGAATACAAATGACCAACACAAGGCACGCCATTCAAATCATCGGCACGGAATGAAGGATCAGAAGGACTTGCGAAATCCCACCTGAAATCCACCCGGCAGCCATCCGACGATCAGCGCCTGTTCGCGCTTGCTGGCGTAGTAGCCAAAGCCAGCTCCAACGGCGGCCCCCACGAGGACATCACTCTGCCAATGGCCATGCGTCTTGACACGTGCAATGGCGTCATACACGGGCAGTAGCGCGAGAGCATAGAACGCTGGGTGATCTGGCCCGTAGGTCAGCATGATTGGCGTAACGGCAGCAGCGATCTCCGCTACCTCTCCACTGGGAAAGCTTTGGTGGCCGTGTCCAGTGAAAAACTGGTTCGGATCGGTCGTTTGCGAAGGGCGCTCGCGCGAGAACGTAAATTTCATGATTTCCGTCGTTGCAGCGCTCAGCGCCATTGCATCCACGGATCGCCACAACGTGTCCCCAAGAGAATCATCGTCACCTAGCCAAATGGCCCCACCGAGTGCGAATACGGCTGTGCCGACGGCAAGATCCTGCTGGTATGACCGCTTCCATATACCGGAATTGTCGTATTTGACGACATGGTCGATGCCGAGCGGACCGCCAGCATGGGCCACGACGGGAGAGACAGCCATTGCGATGCCGAACAGCAGCATCGTCAGCAAACTCAATCCGAGCGATCTACTTCGCGCGGCGCCGAAACGCCCTTCCGCATCGCTCGCCCCGGCGTGGTGGCGCAACGCCGCGCATGGGCGCGGCATTTGTTCGCACTTGGTTGCTGGACAACGCATTGGGCATCCTCCTGTTTTCTGTGTCGAGAACGTGAACCGTTGCGATATCGAAGTCACTTGGGTGGAAACTCTGGCCCTAGCTCGTCAGCGTTCGCTTTGCTACAGGGGGCGAGCATTGCTTTTCCTTAGCTGGAGCCTTGATGAGGCGGATCAGCATTGAGTTGAGCGAAGTGACAACCGTATCGAATTCACACGGCAAACCATTTGCTCCGATCGGCTCCGCTTTTCCAGGCCTCTCGTCGATTTTTTCCGATAGCGTGCGCAACGCCCGCAGCATCCATCGAAGCCAGGCGCAGGCAATCAGCGCGAATGCAGAAATGCCAATGAGAGCATTTCCGACTAGCTGCATCCCAAGCGCGTGCTTGATCGCATTGCGCTCCCGATATTGTTCTGCGACGCGTAGCCAGTGTCGATGGCCGTTGAGTTGAGTGAAGACACGCCAGTGTTGCCCTTCGAATTCGAGGTCGGCGTAGCCCGGCGGCGCAGCATCCAGCGGAAGGTTGGCGAGTCCGCCAGAAGCCAGAATCAGGCGATTGCCACTGTTCCAGTACTGGGCGGCAAAAGACTCCGCTCCACCCTCTGTCCCGTTGTCGTGGAGTACAGGCGATTGAAGAGCGCCCAGGGGTTCGATGCTCTTGCTGAGAGATTCAGTGAGCTGGGTCAATGCCAATGCCTTCTGTCGCAGGGCCTCGTCGTCCATTCGATCGACTTCCGAACAGACTTGCCAATAGGCCATGGCAGACAGTGCGATCACTGCGGGCGCCGCGACCAGTAACAAATAGGCCCATGTGCGATGGCTCATCGAATTCATGGCTTACCGACCGTTCGAGCGCCATTCGTCTTTTCGAGGCGACCTGGCAGATCGCAAATGCGGGGTGTTCGCCGAATTGGCACGGGCGCCGTGTTTCGAACCGTTTGGCTTGGGTAGCCCTTGGTCGCCTGCGGATATTCATGAACGGCGATCGGAAACTCCGCCGTTGGAGTGCCTGCGAGCAACTGACGCATCGATCCGGCCCCGATCATCCGAGGATTGCGCGCCGCTAGAGGCTCCGAATAGGACTTGCTTGAAGTCGTTGTCGATCGGCGAACGGGCGGTCGGGTTTCCGGCTCTGGCGGGTGAAGCGTTCTCAACGCAACCCCAGTTCCCGACGCGACGAGCGCGCGTGCAGCCGTGCGCGCAGCGCTTTCCGGAGTTTGCGTGTCGACCGTGATCCCGCGACAGTGTGGGCCGCAGGCCAAATAGCCAAAGGAGTCATCGATCGAGTGAAGCGCGACGGTTGCCGTCCCGCCTGCGCTTGCCAGATGTGCGACGTTCGGATCGGCCACAACCAAAACCGACAAATTCCTGAAGACAGCGACGACTTGCCGGAAATCACTCGAAGCATAGTGTGCAATGCTGTCGCACAGACGGGACCCGCCAAGCGCGGTGATTTCGATAAACAGGCTATCGGGCTGCAACCGTTCGAACTCGCGGACGAAGCGCTTCCACCAGGCGTGCGTCAGGCTCCGCTGGCTCTCGTGATTCGTCAGCAGGCCAATCGCTTGGCAACGCGTTTCTGTACCCGCGTTACGTAAAAGTCTACGCACTACTCCAGCCCCGTGCCGTCGCTCTCGGCCTGTAAGGCGCAATGCGATCGGTGGATAGCCAATCTCGTCACGCTGCTCTTCGCACACCAGCGCGCGTCGAAGCATAAACACGGGGAGTCTGGCGGAATCGCGCGGCGCGAAGAACATCACGAACGCCCAGCGACTATTGTCCGGGGAAGGAACAAACAAGAGTGCGCGCGGGGTCGCTATGGCCAATATCGCGCGGCCCAGCTCATGACTTTCGCCGAGATCAAACCCAAGGTCATAGCGGGCGAAGAACAGCCGCGTCAGTGCGCAAAACCATGCGATCAGACCATGGTCTTCGGCGGGAATGGCGATCACGCGCCGAACCGATTCGAATCCATCGAAGACCATTGCCACACGACGCGAAGTGACGAGCACATCAATCTCCACCCCTGGAAAACGAAACTGAAATTCCTGGATCAGCGGCGTCGCGCACAACGCCGGTCGTGGATCGTCACCCAGCGCGACAATCAAGACTTGCTTCACTGGTTTTGAATGGAGACCGCCGGGCCCGATGATCCGCGGTTCAACAAGTGCCGTGAGCCGACGCATGGACAACGCGTTCAGCCACCGACCGGGCGTTTTGCTCATCACGAGCGCTCCCCATTCGACAAGTCTTTGCAAGATTGCCAAGGCATCACTTCCGGCACCGCGTAGGTCTAGCGTCGCGCGAGTTCCGCACCATGCTTTTCCTTCAACGCCGTCAGCAGCATGAGCGCTTCCCGTCGACGCCCAACGTCCGCGTCTTCGCGTCCTGCCCTCGCGGGAGCCAGCAGTGCCAGATCAAGATGCTTTGCGGAGGCAGAGTAGTCTCCTTGGTCATTGAGGTAATCCGCATAGAAATAATTTGCATCGATTCCATCCGGATTGATGGCCAATGCTTTCTCGAGATACGCCTTGGCTTTCTTCGTGTCGCCGAATCCGATCGGCCAGCCGGGTACCTTTGCGTAGAGGCTGCCGAGTGTCGAGTACACAGCTCCCTGCATCGCCGTCGGATCGATGGCCTCGGCAGCGAGCAACACCTCGCGCGCCTGCTTAGCCTTGCCAAGTGCGGCCAGACCGCCCTCCACCTTGGCTGCGCTCGCGAGCGCTATGGCTTCCCAGATCAACGGCTCAGCGCGCCGGGGATAGGATTCGGCCACTTGCTGGGCGCTCGTTACCAGTGCGAGATATCCCGAATCTTTTGCCGTCTCGGGCGCTGTGTAGTGGGTTGTCGCCCATCGATGTCCGAGGTCCGCGACGACGACATCAAGACTCGCATCACCAGCCATGGCGGCTTCGGCCAAGGCGCACGAACATCCAAAAATCAGTTTCGGGTACACGGGAATTTCCTCGGTTTTAGCCACTTAAGGGGCGGACTCGGCCGCGAACGGTCGCATGCGTTCGACTTCTTTCATCAGGCGGCCGTCGACCAGGCGCGGCAGCACTGAATTGATCCGAACGAAGAGCTTTTCGGGCCACCCTAGATACCGGTTGTGCCCGTTTCGCTCGATGGCATCGACGACGGCGAGCGCTACGGCAGAGGGTTCGTCCTGGTTCATCTTCAACGCAATTGCCATGCGTCTGACGACGTCGCGGTTGAAGGCTGTCTTTGTGAAACGCGGCGCGACGTACGTCACGCCGACGCCCGTCCCTGCGAGCTCACGGCGCAGTGCTTCGGAGAATCCGCGCAATGCGAACTTGCTGGCGGAATAGCTTGCGAAACACGGAAATCCGATCGAGCCGAAAATGGAGCCCACGTTCACGATCTGGCCCTTCCGCTGCTGCAGCATGTGCGGCAACAGCGCTCGCGTCATGGCCATCGGTGCGATGACGTTGATGGCGAAAAGGTCCTGCAAGCCCGAGGCGTTCTCCTCGGCAAAAAAGCCGAATGTCTGCACGCCGGCGCAGTTGACCAGTATGTCGACGTTGCCGACTGCCGCGCGCGCACGTTCGACGATGCTCGCGGCAGCGCCTGACTCGGCGATATCGGCGACCAGTGCCAAGGGGCTGCGGTCTTCGCGGTGGAGCCCGTTGGCGAGCATCTCAAGCTTGTCGCCATTGCGTCCGACCAGCACCAGCGAGGCGCCGCGCCTGGAGAGCTCACCCGCGATAGCGCCACCGATGCCGCCGGTCGCACCCGTCAGCAAGACCGTGCTTCCTTGAACGTTCACGCGGCCACCGGATCGACGCTGCGCAGGACATTGCCATAGAGGCGAAAGAACGTCTTTGCTGCCTGTTCGACAGCGGCGCGGTCGTCCGGATTGTCCAGCCGGTCCATGATCCGCTCGAAGTGACCGACATGCTCGACGTCCAGCGCGCCATGGCTGCTGAGATAGGTGAATGCCTTGGCAGGCAGTGCGAGCGCGCCCTGCAAGGCCTCCGCTACGTGCGTGGCCAGACTCACACTGGTGCCTTCGAGAACGAAGACCATGCCGAAGAAGCCGACCGGGTTGCGGCGCATGACCGTGTCGTAAGCGTAGGCGACCATAACGCGCGTATCGAAATCAACATCCCCGTCCCGAACGGCCAAGGCATCGCCACCCGCAGCGGCGATGTCGTCGAGAATCCATTCGTGGTGTCCCATTTCCTCTTCGATGTAGTGTGCGATTTCCTTGCGTAGCCATTCATGGCTGTCGGCCAGCCTTGCGCCGCAGGCCATCAAGAGCGATGGCGTGTGCTTGACGTGATGAAATGCACGGGCCAGGAAGCGCAGATAGTGCTCTCGCGTCACTCGTCCGTTCAGTGCAGCGGAGACGATGCCGGCACTCAGCAGGCCATGGCGATCGGCCGCGGTTGCCTCTTGCAGGTGCTTGTAGAAACTCATGCTGCTCCGATCGGGCTATGGTCTTTGTAGTGGGCGTCAATCTGCGCGGAGTACGTCGAATAGATCGTCGAACGCCTGAATCGCCCGTTCGGCGTCGCCATTGCGTTCGTCGCGGAGAACGGCACGGATGTCCGGATCCATGCCCGCACGCGCGCGTAATCGGGCAGGTCCTGGTTGGCCGTTTCGATGGCCGCGGCAATGTCACTGTCGGTCGCGTTGGCGCGTGGCACGATGACCGCGGTGTTGAACGGCCGCGCCTCGCCGAAGATCGCCGCCTGCGCGATGGGGGGCTGCGCCATCAGTTCGCGCTCGACCCATTCCGGCGCAACATTTCGACCGAATGAGGTGACGAACATGTTCTTCTTGCGACCACTCAAATACAGATAGCCATCTGGGTCGAGATAGCCGAGATCGCCCGTTGCGATACACGCGTCATCACGGTCCGGAACGCTCCCGTCGCCGAGATAACCGAACCATCGGACGCCGCCGACAAGGACCTCGCTGTCTGCAGCAAACTCGATGCGGATGTGCGGCAGCGGCTGGCCAACGCTGCCGATGCGATCGGCGCCCAGCCGATTGAGCGCAACCACCGAAGCACATTCCGACAGTCCATACCCTTCATGGAGCGGCAACCCCAAGGCGCGCGCCTGATTCAGCAAAATCATCGGGACTGGCGCTCCACCCACGGCCACATAACGCAATGTGGTCGGCACCGGTGCGCCGGCCCTGCAGGCTGCGACGATCGCCTGCGCCATCTGCGGCACCAGGATCGCGCTAGTGGCTCGCCATCGGCTCAGAGCAGCGAGGAGGGTCGCCACGTCGAGACCGGAACTGCCTGACAAGCCGACTGACGCGAGCCTCGGTACGCAAATTGTGGCGCCGGCAAGGATCGGCGCGTAGATGCCTCCTATGTTCTCGAGCAGAGTCGCGAGTGGCAGTACGCACAAGTGGCGATCGCGATCGCTGGCTGCGCTGGCGACGCACAACGCGATGGCGGTATTTGCGAGCGATTCGATATCAAGACAGACCCCCTTCGGCTCGCCCGTCGTTCCCGACGTGAACGTTATCTTGTGGACTTGCGCCGATATCTTCGCGGAAACCGGCCCAGGCACGATGCGAATGACTGACAGGCCATTGCAGAAGGGATCTGCACGCATCGACGGTGTCCGGAGTACTGCCTCGATGCGTTCGGGTTGATCCGTCACGACATAGTCGATACCCGCCGCTCGGATGGCGTGCGCAATCTGTGGCGTCGACATGAAGAGCGGCAGAGGCACGATGCATAGACCGGCCTTCTGCGCAGCAAGATCAGCTATGACCCATGCTCGACCATTGTCGGCGAGCAGCCCGATGGCTTTTGGTGCCGCGTCGAGCAGTACGTGACTCGCCCGTTCGACCGCAGCGTCGAGCTCGGCAAACGTGAGGGTGCCCGTCTCGTCCTCCAGAGCGACGCTGTCTGCGCGCGAGCGTGCGTGCTGGCGCAACGCATTGACAATGCGGCTCATGCGCCAACCCCGACACGAATGTTGCGCCCGGTCACGGAGCCGACGCCATCGCGGATGCGACCAACGAGTACTTCCGGTGAGTGATCGTAGTAGTTGCCCCACCCCATGCGGGCTTCCAGTGGAAGGCTGTCGATATGGGCGCGCTGCAGAGCAATCGGGAACAAGCCTATGCGGGCAAAGGCGTTGCGCAGGCTTGCAGTGCCTGTGAAGACGACCCACTCGAACCCCTCTGCGTGCAGGTGCAAGGTAAGCAAGGCAATCATCGTGCGTACCGCGCCGGGAAATGCTGCGCAGAGATGGCCGACTTCTACGATTCCATGGCGCTCGACGCCTTCGCCGCAGCGGGTGGCAACGGCCGATTCGATGGGTTCATTCAGATACTGCTCAACGAACAGGCGGCAACTGGTCGAGCGCAGACCGAAGGCACCACTGATTCGATTCTCCAGATCGTGCATGGTGAAAAGGCGCGGCATGAAAGCTTCGATGTGTGCGCCGAAACTTTGACGGAATCGATTGGCGATGAACGCTTCCGCTGGCGCGCGACTGGCACCGCGGTGTTCAATCAGTCGCTGTGGCGCCCGCTGTTTCTCGATCCTTGTCGCGAGCTGCGATCCAATGGACGGCGCGGAGGCGGTACAAGGTGAGTGGAACTCGAAAGCGGATCGGCGCAGTTTGGGATGGATCACGAGGAGAAGCCTTGCAACGCGCGTCGGTTGCTCTACCGGACTTCATCGCAATAGTCATGCCACCTAGTGCATCGCAACGATGGATACACCATCGCCTTGTTTTCACGACAAAAATTTCCGACGCCAATGACCGTTCAGTCGCGCCCGTATGAGAGACGCAGGAGATTCACTGCAAGACTCGTCAACTAACTTTGCAGTGCCGCGCAGGTTGTCGTCGGTTTGGGGCAGTTCGGCAGATCGCCGATGACAAGTACCACGCGTACTCCTGCGTCGTGCTTGCAAGAGGTAACGTAGCCGACGGCGCCTGGCGTCTTGCTGACGAACAACAGGACGGCCTGTTCGGAGTCGAGTACGTAGGGCGGGAAGACACCGTTGAAATACATTTCGCGCCAGAAATTTTCCATCGCCTCGGGTTCCTGCCCCAAGACGCAGAGTGAGAACGATCGCCGCAACGGATGGGCAACTGGCAGATTCACGGGCTGTACACGGGCGCCGCTCCGCCAGAACAGTTGCTTTCGCCGGTAGATATAAGCGGTGGATTCTCGTGATATTGATGGTAGCGGTACTTCGGTCGACACGATGACGGCAAAGGCGGGACTGGATGGCGGACCGGCTACCGCTTCCGCGATGAAAGGCAGCACCAGTGCAATCACTATTCCGATGGCGACGGCAAGGCGAGCCATTCAGAGCAACACGCTGATCGAAGAAAGAAAACCGGTCGGCGCGCCAACCGTGTTGTGCGACCCGGCGATCCATTCCGCCTTCAGTACCAACGCAGGGGTTATTCGATAGTTGAGTCCGCCAACCCACAGCTGTGTAGAGTTCGGTTCGCGCGCCACTCGAAAGCTTTCGTAGCGGCCGACCGCGTAGAGGTTGCGTGTCAGTGGAGCGACGAACTGCACAAAGCCGCCGCGCTCGTCCCAGTCCGGACCTATGTCCGAATAGCGATAGATGCCTTCGGCGCTCAACTCGTAACGACCGTGCTCCCAGACGAAGTCGAGTCCGACCAAACGTTTGTGCTTTTCGGGACGCGTCTTGTCCTGTTCGAAATCGGCATACGAAAAACCGATCTGCGTTTGTGAACCGGCGTGCACGGTGACATGGCCACCAACGGCTTGAGAAAAGGTGTCAATCGCCGGATTCGGCCTGATCTCATCGCCGGTTGATCCGAAAATCGAATACTCCACGCCGCTGCCAAAATCAGGCAAGGTTTGCATGACCATGACGCCAGTCATGTTGGTTGGAAATGCGAGTGACGTCGTCAATGGCCTGGAAGTCGTCCACACCAGAGGCGTGGCATGGATCAGATTCCAGCGGCCGATGGGGGTCAGAAATTTCCCCCCTCGGACGCTGATGCTGTCGGTCAGCGCGAAGTCCAGATACAAGCGCTCAAGCGAGAGATAGCCGTTCTCGCCTCGCCTGCCGCCAGTGGTTGCAGTCCGCGTCAGCAGAAGATTGTCGTACTCCAACTCAGAGAAGAATTTCCAACGCTCGCTGCCATCCCACCACAGGAACAAGCTGAGATTGTCGATGGCTGCGCGCGATGGAGCGTCGTCGGAGCGCTCGTAGCTACCGGTGGCGTACCCACCTAGAACGAAATTTGTTCCCGGAATGCGCAGCCCGTTGCCGAGCCGGTAGGCGATGTCAGAAGACGTGTCGATATCAGCAGACGTAGCGCCCATAGCCGTCCGCCCCACTAGCGCCAGAGCCAGTGCAAGGCCCATGTACGGGAGAAGCAAACGTTTCGATCGAACAACCGAATGAGTTCGCGGCTCCTTGGAGCGCTTTCCGTCCAAAGCCTGGCCTACTGCTATGGCGCGCCGAGGCCCATACTGCTCCTTCCTGCGGTTTCCCAACGCGCCCGTGACAATCAGAACAACGCTTCTAGCGGCATTCCTTGGCGTGGGGTTGCTACCCGCCCTCGTGCTCACGAGCTTTGCCTTCGTCCAGGCGCGCCGAGTTCTGCAGGCGGAGATCGAGCGCAACATGATCGTGGAAGCAGTCGCTATCGCGTCGGACATTGACAAGATGATGTTCGAACGCCTGCAAAACGCAGCCATCTGGAGTCGACTCGATGTGATGCAGGATCTGCAGGTTCGCGACGTGGACAAGCGTTTGTCTCGATTTCTTGCGGGGTTGCAGCAGGGGTATCGCGATGTATACCTGAGTTTGTACTGCGTGGACCCGCAAGGCAACGTAGTCGCCAGTAGCGAAGCTGCCGATGTCGGTCGCGCCGTGAAATTGCCCCCGCCGTGGCTTCAAACATCACTCTCCGGTATCGACCTGGATGTTCGCCTCGACAAATTGAGTCGCTCGGTCGGCGTGCTGGTCCAGGTTCCATTGGCATCGAGCTTCGCGCAAGGTCCGATCGGCGCATTGCGACTGCAGCTGGATTGGTCAGAAATTCACGACATGCTGGACAACGCAAGCAACGAAGGCGGACGCAGCGTTCTGGTCGTCGACCGCGACGGGCGGATCATCGCCGCCTCGAAGGCGTTGCGTAACCAGGGCCTGCTGCTCAGCGACCAGCTCGCAGCATGGCCCAGAGACGGCAGCGCTGTGCTCGAACATCGAGGCGAACCCCTGATCAATGCCAAGGTGCTGGTCTCCACAGCGACTTCAAAAGGCTATGGGTCATTCGGCGGCTTCGGGTGGACCACCATGATTGCGCAACCGGTCGCCAAGGCGCTCGCACCGGTGCATCGGATGGCTGCGATCTTTGCTGCGCTTCTTTTCGTCATGGTCATTGCGATATTGATCGTCGCCACTCTGATCAGTCGAGAGATCGCGCGACCGATAGCGGCGCTCACTCGTCTTGCCCAGGGCTATATGCAAAGCAAGATTTTGCAAGCGCCGTCAGCAACGGGGTCGGGTGAGGTGCGAGAGCTGACCGACGCGTTTGTGCAGATGGTCCAGGACATCGATGTGTCGCAACAGAACCTCGTTCGGGCATCCAAACTCGCGGTCGTTGGTGAAATGTCGTCGGTGATCGCTCACGAGGTGCGCACACCGCTTGGTATCCTTCGTTCCTCCGCACAGGTCCTTAAACGCGAGATCGGCATCAGCCTCGAAGGGCGCGAGCTGTTGGGGTTCATCGAAAGCGAAACCGAACGCCTGAATCGTCTCGTCTCCGCAATGCTGGACACTGCCAGGCCCAGGATTCCGACGTACATGACGGTGGACATGCATGCGCTGGTGAAACGCAGCATCGCGATGCTGGCAGCACAATCGGAGCGCAAGCGTGTCACCACGTCGTGCCGCCTTGGCGCGACCGACGCCCAGATCCAGTGCGACGAAGAGCAGATGACGCAGGTCGTCTTGAATCTCTTGTTGAATGGACTGCAGATTCTCCATGAAGGAGGGCATATCGAGATTGCTACACGCAACGACGGCCCGAATTTCATCCTCGAGATCGCTGACGATGGTCCCGGAATCGACCCCGGCGAACGATCACGTGTCTTTGATGCGTTCTTCTTCAAGCGCGAAGGAGGTATCGGGCTTGGATTGGCAATCGTGCAGCAGATCATCAGCGCACACGGCGGAAGCATCGAAGCCGCGGAAAGCAAGCTAGGAGGCGCCTTGTTTCGAATTCGTCTACCCCGTCACCGGACGCAACTCCCATGACATCGCGTCAAATTCTAGTCGTCGATGACGAACCAAAGATGCGGCGTGTTCTGGAGATCATGCTGCAAAAGCTGGGGCATCGCGTATGCATCGCTGGTAATGGACGCGAGGCGCTGGATTTGCTTGCCAGCAATGCGATCGACTTGGTCATCGCCGATCTTCGCATGCCTGAAATGGATGGGATCGAGCTGCTCTCGACGCTGCGCGAGCGCGGTTCCGAGGTCCCATTGCTCGTCGTGACGGCGCACGGAACGGTTGAAACGGCAGTAGCCGCGATGAAATACGGGGCGTTCGACTACATCGTCAGGCCCTTCGACATGGATGCGCTGATTCTGTCGATCGAACGGGCGCTCGCGGCCGCGACGCTCACTCGTCAAAATGCATTCCTGCGCGAAGAGATCGAGCGCGGGTGGCATTCCTTCATAGGCGTCAGCAATCCGATGCAATCGGTCTACGACCTCATACGCAGGGTCGGGCCCAGTATGGCTTCAGTATTCATCACTGGGGAGACGGGAACCGGCAAGGAGCTCGCTGCGCGAGCAATCCACTCTGCGTCGGAACGTCGCAAGAAGCTATTCGTACCTATCAATTGCGCGGCTATTCCAGCTGACCTCCTCGAGAGCGAATTATTCGGTCATGAGAAAGGCGCCTTCACAGGCGCAGTCAAAGAGCGCATCGGAAAATTTGAACTGGCTGATGGCGGCACCATCTTTCTCGATGAACTGACCGAAATGGCCATGCCGCTGCAGGCAAAGCTGTTGCGTGTTTTGCAGGAGGGCACGTTGGAGCGCCTCGGAAGCAATCGCACGGTCGCTCTGGATATCCGCATTGTCGCAGCAAGCAATCGCGACCCAAAGGTTGCGGTGCAGGAGGGAAAGCTGCGGGAGGACCTTTACTATCGGCTCAATGTCTTCTCTATCCAAATGCCCGCCTTGCGCGAGCGAACCGAGGATATTGCCGGGCTGGTCGATCACTTCATTGCCAAGCATGGGCAGGCATCCAGAAAAGTTCGATTGAGTACGGAAGCGCTGGCCCAACTCGCTCGCTATCGCTGGCCTGGGAATGTACGAGAGCTGGAAAACATGGTTGAACGTGCGCTCATTCTCAGCGATGGCGGTTTGTTGAGTGAGCAGCACTTTGCGCTCGATACTGCGAGCTCCGAAATCGCGTCGACGCGCACACTGAAGGATGACCAAGCCTTGCCACGCCTGAGCGATGCGGTTGACAACGTCGAGACTCAGCTAATCAACGCAGCGTTGAAAAGATCGGGCGGCAACAAGGCGCGCGCAGCTGCTTCATTGGATATAAGTGAGCGAGCACTCTGGTACAAACTCAAGAAGCTCCGCCCGGACCAAGCCTGAGGTGACGGACGCATGCTTCACTTCCGTCCTATATCTTCCACCGATCCCGGCTTCATCGGAACGTCAATAGCAGGCTCGGCGTGTGATGGTTTCCACCGCGCGCGATACAAATGCAGCGCGAGTTCCGCAGACGCAGGGGCACTGCTGCGCTGTCTGCGCGATGCTGAGCAGATCATCGTCTGCGCAGCGTGACGTTTCGGAATGGACTGCTCGTTTCGTGGTGCCGCGTTCACGCGGTTGCCATCACCTTGATGGACCTCCAGACGTTCATTGTGCGAGAGCCGTTCGGTACGAGTGGATGTCGTTCGCCGTAGATACTGCGCAGTGCCGCACCAATTGCCCGGCCCGAAAAAAAAACCCCGGCCGAAACCGGGGTTTTCGTTTTGCGAAAACCGTTGAATCGAACCGCTAGATCAGAACGTGATGCTCCAGCTGTCGATCTTTCCGGTGTCCTGCGTCGCGTTGTCGTTGACCCGCAGCTTCCATGTGCCGTTGAGGGTTTCGGTCGACAGGTTGAACGTGACCGTCGTGTTGATGTTGTCGGTGCCGGCGCCGGTGTGGTTCCAGATGTTGTAGAGCGAACCGTCCGGCGCAACCAGGTCGACTTTCAGGTCACCGATGTAGGTGTGCACGATCGCGACCGTCACCGACGCATTCGTCGGCGCGTTGCCGGTGCGACCGGCCACCGTGATCGGACTGTCGACCGTGGCGTTGTCGTTGATGGCGAAGTCAGTCGTGTTGCTGTAGGTCTGCGTCGTGCCACCCACCGTGTAACTGCCGGTGATGCTCAGCCCCGCATACGCCGCATACGCGTGTACCAGCACGTAGTACGTACCGACTTGTGCGGTGGCGATGCTGCAGGTCTCGGCGGTGGTGCTGCCTTCGGACTTGCAATCGTTCACCGTGGTGGTCGGTGCGGACCCGAATTTCACGTACAGATCGGCATCGCCGCTGCTGCCGGTGGTGACGAACTTGAGGCCGGTCGCACCGGCCGGCACTGACAGCGTGAACAGCTTGTCGACGCCGATCGCGGCACTGAGGCCCGTCACGGCGACGCCGTTGGACAACACCGTGGCCCCGCTGTTGGCCACCGTGACCGAGCTGGTCTTGGTATTCGTCGCGCCGCCGTTGTCGTTCACCGTCAGCGACACGCTGTAGGTACCGGCGGCCGCATACGTGTGGCTCGGGCTCGTCGCGGTCGACGTGCTGCTGTCGCCGAAGTTCCATGCGCGCGAGGCGATGCTGCCATCGCTGTCGGTGGAGCTGTCGGTGAACGTAGCCGTCAGCGCACTGGTGGTGAAGCTGAAGTTCGCCACCGGCGGCACGTTCACGCCGCTGGATACCGTGACCGAAGCGGTCTTGGTGTTGGTCGCGCCGCCATTGTCCGTGACGGTCAGGGAGACGCTGTAGCTGCCGTTGGCGGCGTAGGTGTGGCTCGGATTCGTCGCCGTCGAGGTGCCACCGTCACCGAACGTCCACGCACGCGAAGCGATGCTGCCGTCGCTGTCGCTGGAGCTGTCGGTGAAGTTCGCGGTGAGGCCGCTCGTGCTGGAGCCGAAGTTCGCGACCGGCGGAACATTGCTGCCGCCAGAACATACCGGCCGCGTGCCGCAGGCGATGCCATGCGCGTTGAACGCGTCCCAGATACGGCAGGCGTTCGGCGTGCCGTTCGCAAGGTTGCCGTCATCGTCATCGGCGGCGAGATAGACCGTGTACCAGTTGTTCGCGCCGCAACCATCGACCGATGCGGCCGCGTTGCAGGTGCCGCCGCTTGCAACGCGATACGCGCTCTTGCTCGGCGTCAGGCTGCCGTACCAGATCTTGTCCATCTCGCCCCAACCGGCCGAGCCGTGCGCCGCAACGAGAGCCTGCGACAGATCCCAGTTGGCCGAACTTGCGATGTAACTTTCGCAATGACCCTCGTAACCCATCGGGCCGCGATAGACCTGGCCCTGCGGTGTGGTGTAGGGGCAGGCGTAGCGATCGCAGTTGATGCCGTTGTTGTCGGTGACTGTCGAGGGCTTGGCAACCGTGTGCGCGCCGAGCGTGCTGAAGGATGCAAGATCGCGTACGCCGGTGCAGGTCGCTGCGCAATTCGCGCACGGCACGCCAGGCTGGAAGTTCTTGCCGATGCACGCGTCTTTCGTCTCAAGGAACGCAAACGTATCGCCGACCGCTTCGCCGCTGCCCTGATCGCTGGCAGAGCCGCCGCTGTTGGTGTCCATGCCGTGGCCCCACTCGTGCAGGAACACGGCGGCGATTTCACCGGTATTGGAGCAGCCGCTGCCGGACTTGAAGAAGTTCAGCTGGGAGCCGTCCCAGAACGCATTGCAGACGTCGTTCTCGTTCATCTCGGCCGTCACCTTGCCTTGCAGCCAGGAGTTGGACGGGAAGAACGTGATCGCCTTGCGATTGATGTTGGTCAGGTGGTAGAAGCCGGTGCGCGAGGCGTGCGTGTTGCCGGCGCCGCCCACGCCCGGGGTGGTGCAGTCGGTGCCGCCGCCGGTGCCGAGCGCGAGGTTGCCATTGGTCGTGTTCGACAGCGAGATCGCACCGCAGTCGTCCTTCATCATGAAGTACTTGCCGTTCAGCGCCGTCGTGGCGGTGCCGCTGCCGTAGTCGTAGATGCCGAGTGCATCGGTGACCTTCGCGGTTCCGTTGGTGACCGCCGCGAACGAAAGCGGCTTCACGACCTCAACATCCGTGTTGGTGGTCGGATAAATGCCGCCGCTGACCGTCGCACTGGTGTACTCGTTGAGGTCCTTCACGTCGATGACACGGTTCGTGTGCGCATCGGCGAGCACCTGGTACGTCGTGCGATCGTTGGTGACGCGGAACACGAAGCGCCAGACGAGGCGATGCTCGTAGCCGCTGCCGGCAGCACCGCGATACGACTCATTGGCATCCTGGCCTGCGGGCGTGACGGGCACGAGCAGCAGTTCGCCGGGTTCGATCACGGACTGGACGCGCGCATTGGCCGCAAAGCCGAGCTCGCGCACGGCGAGGTCGAAAACGGACTCGCGCCTGGAGGCCGGCAGCACGTCGATGGCGACCGGTGCGACTTCGTTGGCGCCGAACTGCACGATGTTGCCGGCGGCGATGCGGAAGAACAGGTTCGCGCCTTCGACGCGCACGCCGTCCTTGTACTGGGCGAACTCGACGAACCAGTGCGAATTGTCCTTGCCGTAAGCAACGCTGCTGTTCGGATCGAGGCGGAACTCCAGTCCCTTGCTGCCAAGCAGGTCGGCATTCGCGTCGATGAATACGCGCAGGCGCGACTCAACGACGTTCATGTCGACCGTATTGCCTGCAGCCGCAATATCCGCGCCGACCGCGCGCAGCGAATTACCGCGGCCGGGAATCAATGCGATGCCGCTGCCCTGGATCAGGTTCGGGCGATCCGATCGACGATCCCAGCGCATTTCCCAACTGCCCGGATGAGCCTTGATGAATCCGGCCGCCGACAGGTGCTCCGTCATGTTGGCGGTCAGGCCCATGGTGGCTTCGAGCTCGGGCTGTACTTCAAGTTCGGCTGCAATGAAGGGGTGGATCAGCGTCGCCGACTTCTGGGCCGAGGCGACCTGCGGCTGGATCGCTTGCGTCCAAGAGGACGCAGCGAGCAGGCACAGCAGCAGGGGCTTGAGAAGGCTGTGCGCCGGCAAGCGGCGCAGGCGCGTTGTACTTTCACGCAGTAACGACAAGCGTTTCATGAACTCTCCCTCAAGGAATGCTTTCGAGATGAAATGACCCACGCTCCTCAGGTCCGTGATCCAGGAGCCTCAGCGGATGCGAACAGTCCGCAAGGCATTCGATGGATGGACATCGGCAAACAAGAGGGCGCGCAGCGTGATCCTCGGTGCAGCCGTCATCCTGCGCATCTCGAAAAAACTAAATAATTTCTCTTTGACCACAGCGCGCTGATTCCACTGATAAAACTATTCGCCTGCCTGACGACGCTGCATGGAAGTCGCGCACTGTCGCGCGCCACGCAGCCGCGTACGCTCGCGTACGCGGGTTGCGTGAGAACGATCGTGCGCTGCAGCACACGTTGTGCGGTTCCTCACGGACGCGATGCGCTGTGCTTGAGTCTCGCTCACGACTGCGCTATACCTTTTTGTTCAAGTGCATTGCTTGTGCGGAACTAGCGAAAGCAGTGCACTGCCGTGGCCAACACCTCGACGAAGGTGAAGCAGCCACACATCGTCGATGTTGGGGGGAGTAATGGCCGAGCTCACCGGGCCTGCATGGCCAGCGAGCGCCCAGCGGTTGCGCGTGGGCGAGATCGAAATCGACTTGCGCTATCGCAGTGTCCAGCGCGATGGTGCAACGCATGAGTTGAATCCGCGCTGCTTCGACCTGCTCCTCCTTTTCCTGCGTGAGCCCGGCACCCTGCATTCGCGTGACGCCATTTTCCGCAAGGTCTGGCCTGGCGTCGTCGTTGAAGATGCGAACCTGTCCAACAGCATCTGGATGTTGCGCCGCGCGTTCGGTGCGCAGGCCAGGCAGTGGATACGCACCGTTTCCAAGCAAGGCTACATCTTCGATCCGCCCGCATCCGTGACGATTTCGGAATGGCCGCTGGATGCGGAGCGCACGGGAGCCGCGCCAAAGCCCGCTGTACACAGTCCCGCGTTCGGCGATGCTCTCGCATCGCTTGCACGATCGTCTGCGCACCGTCGGCGCTGGTCATGGGGACTGACCATCAGCACTACGCTGCTCGCGCTGTGGGTCTGCGGCACGATGCTGCGCGTGGTGGGTTCTTCGGTGCCTGTGTCACGTGTTGCGCTGATCATGATGTCCGACGAAGCGATGTCCGAGCAGGCGCGTTGGCCATCAAGACTCCTGCATGCATGGATCGAGTGGCAGCTGCGCAGCGTCTCCGGCATCGAATGGGTTGGACCGGCGGAGCGATGCGACGGATGCGCGGAACTGGCCGTGCTGGTCAATGTGGGCATGCCCGCGGAACGTCACGGCGAATGGGAAGTGTCGGCACGTTTCCGCGGATCGTCCGCTCCCGTCGACATTCATCGTCGCTGCAGCGAAGACCGGTTGATCGCGACGATCGGTGAAGTCAGCCGCGACGTGCTCGCGGCGCTTGCGCCGTCGTTCAAGGCGGCGCTGCCCGAGCTTCGGCTCGACGCAACCAGTGCCGCACGACTTGTCGATGGCCTCGCGGCCGAACAACGCGGCAACTGGGGAGAAGCGGCGCGCGCGTTCGGTGCCGTGGTCGAACGCGCCCCCGAATTCGGCTTTGCGCGCGTGCATCTGGCAAACGATCTCTCGCGCGTGGGACAGCAAAGTGCTGCAAAGACCGAGCTTGCGCGTGCGTCGGCGTGGGTGAATGCGTTACCCGACATGCTTCAACAACCGCTGAAGGCGCAGGAACTTCTCATTGCACAGGATTTCACCGCTGCAGCCGCCGCCTATGCGGCGCTCGCAAAAGGCGGCGGCAGTGAGAGTCTGTCCTACCGATTGGCGGAAGCGACGAGCTTGCGGCGCGCAGGTCGCAGTCGCGATGCGGCGCGCCGGCTGGAAGGCGAACTGCCGCAGACACCGTCAATCGCAGTGCGCTGGCTGATCGAGCGCGCGGAAACGGAAGCCGCCAATCGCGATCTCGCCAATGCCGCTGCGAGTGCTGCGGACGCCGTCCAGCTCGCAGCGCTCGGAGGTTGGCAACACGAGCGTGCGCGAGCCGCGTTGGTGCTGGCGGATGTGCAGTCCGCCAGCGGCAAGCCGGCCGATGAGGCGCTGTTCGATCTGGCGACGCAGGGTTTCGAGCATGCGGGGGACAAACTCGGCGTGTTGCGCGCGCGCGCATATCGCGAGCTCGAGGGCAACGACGCGTCGGCACACCTCGACGAATTGCTCGCCGAAGCGCGCCTGGCGGGCAATGCGGGCATCGAGATCGATGTGCTGAAGCGCGTCGCGAAATTCGATTACCGCAAAGGAAATGTGACCGAGGCACACGCCCGATTGGAGCAAGCGGCAGCGGTCGCGCAATCGGGCGGCAGTGCGCATGAGCGTCGCCTGACCCAACTCGGCTTGCTGCGCGAAGATACCCTGCGACTGGATTTTGCGGCGCTCGACCGGCGGTTGACGCTGCTGCGCTCTGAGCCGTTGCAGGGTGGTGTGAGCTACGCGGTCGGCTTGAACGCGTCACGTCTGCAGTACCTGCGCGGCGACTTCGAAGCGGCGCTGAAAACGCTCGCGCAGGCCGAAGACGACTTGCGCGATTCCGCTGCAGGCAATCTGCCGCAGCTCGCTTCAGCGCTCGGCTGCATGCGGATCGCCGTGCATGAAGTGCAGGGCGAGACCGCGCTGGCCCGCAACGACATTCGCGACTGCCGCCTGTCTGGCATCGCGAACTACGAGCACTATGCCGACATCGCCGAAGCGGAGCTCGCGATTCATACGGGCGACATGGCCACTGCGCGTAAACGGCTGTGGGCGATGCGCAGCATGCTGGGCGAACAGGCGGTGGCACCCGATCGCTGGGGACTGGTAGTAGAAGTCGCACCCTTGCTCGCACGCAGCGGCGATCTCGACGGCGCACGCGCACTCATCGACGACGTGCTGCCCGCGGTATCGCGTTCGGGCTATCGCTTCATCGAGGCCGATCTGCGTACTACCCTCGCGGAGATTTCACTGGCGCTCGGCAAACCCGGCAAGGCCGAACACGAAATCGCCATCAGCGATTCGCTGGTGCCTGCCGACGACTGGTTCGAGCGTCGCCGCCTGCGCACCGTTCGCGCCCTGATTGCACAGGCCGATGGGCGCTTCGCAGACGCAACGCTGGCGTTGGGTACGCTGCACGCGGATGCCGTGAAGCATGGCGATGTGCTCGCCGAATTGCTTGTGCACAGTCTGATGACGCAGACCACCATTGCAGGCTGCACCGATCAGCGGCGCGTGCGCCTGCTTGCGCAAAGCGGCCTGCGCGGCGCGTCGGATCTCTGGATGGAACCGAATGTGCGCGAGTCGAAGGCGACGCTGGCGTCGATCCGTCCGTGATCCCGCGCACGGCGGCCAGGAGGCGCGCTGACACTCCCGTTCGAAGAAACGCCAGCATGAGCGGGCGTCGTGCAACCACGAGACAACCGGCGCAACCACGCAGCGTGGTTGCGCCGTAACGCGTCAGAACTCGTACGAGGCGCCGACGTACACCGTGCGGCCGATACCGGGCTCGAGGCCATTGGAGAACACACGCGAGTAGTACTTCTTGTCGAACAGATTGGACACGCCGCCAAGCAGGCGCACCTGCGGTATCACCCACCAGTCGGCGGAGAAGTCTGCGACGGTGTAAGAGGGAACCTTCGGTGGAATGTAGCCGGGCGTGCTTGGCGTCGCGGTCGCATTCGGAGCCTGCAGATTCGAGTCCTGGAA
Source organism: Dokdonella sp. (assembly GCA_039926025.1). Taxonomy (GTDB): domain Bacteria; phylum Pseudomonadota; class Gammaproteobacteria; order Xanthomonadales; family Rhodanobacteraceae; genus Dokdonella_A. Next base: position 1,692 of record JBDSXV010000130.1, on the reverse strand, counting down.
GTACTGGCTGGCGACCGACACCGCCGACAACGCGAGCTTGAACTGCTTGTCCTCGCGCCAGGCCACACCGACGCGCGCGAGGTAGTTCGGCGAGAACGCTGGCTTGTTGCCGAGGTTCGCCGGATTTCGCGTCGCCGTGAATTCCGCATTGAGCAGGGCGAGGTTGGCGAACACCGACAGGTGCTGCGTGGTGTGCGGATCGCGCGCAGCGAGAAAGTCGTAGTCCACCTGCCCTTCGAAGCCGCGATGGCGCGTATCGCCGGTATTCACGTTGATCGTGTTGTTGGCCGGAGCGCTCGGTCCGGCCGGCTGGCTCTCGATGCGGTCCTTCACATTCACCCAGAACAGACTTGCGTCATAGAACAGGCCGTTGACGGGAGTGCCGTGCACGCCGGCTTCCCACGATACGACGTGGGTCGGATCCGGATCGTTGATTTCGCCCGCCGCGGTGTTTCCGAACGGCGAGCCGACGTCGAAGTAGCGCACCGGTCGCCAGCCCTGCGAGACATTGAAATACGTCTCGTTGCCGTGGCCGAAGTCGTTGCCGAGGCCGAGGCCGAACAGCGGCACGTTGTGCGTTATCTTGCGATCGACGAGGTCGCGCGTGAGCGTGACCGGCTTGATGGTTTCGTTGATGTCGACCGTCTCGCGCTCGAGACGTACCGACGGCACGAAGTGCCAATTGCCAGCGAAGCGGAACACGTTCTCGGCGAAGATCGCGCCGTACTCGGTCGAACGATCCTGGCGCAGGCGTGCGCAGTTATTGTCGCTCGCGCTCGCGCATGGACGCCCGAAGCGATCGAAGCGATCCGGCGAGTAGTTGTCCATGGTCCACTGCCGGAACGGCGCGTCCGAGGAATACAGCGTGGTGCCGACCGTGAACGCGTTGCCGCGACCCCAGTGATGGACCACACGCGCATCGAGGCCGGCAAAACGGAACTGATCATCCTGCAGGGTCGACGTCGGCGGCGCTCGATCCTGCGAGCGCGATGCATTGTCCTGGTAGCCGGTCCACACCTTTGCCACGAGCTCGGTGTCTGCATCGAAGTGACGGTCGTGCGTGAAGCTCACGACGTAGCGATCGGTCCACAGGCGATTGAACGGCGTCGGACTCTGCTCGTCGTTGGTGACGAACTGGGCGTAGTTGAGCTTGCCCGGATCGCCGGTATCGAGCTGATAGACATGGAAATCGAGCGCGCTGTAGGACATGTCGTCCGGGCGGTAGCCCAGGTGCAGGTCGAAGCCCTTCAGCTTGGAGTCGCCGTTGTCGCGTTCGCCGTCGCTCTGGCGGTAGTGTGCATCGGCGAGGTAGTCCCACGTGCCTGAAGTACCGGACACCTGGTTGAAGGTGCCGAACAGACCATTGCTGCCGACGACGTTCTCGGTATAGCCGGCCAGCTCGCGATCGGCGACCGGTTTGCGGCTGATGAGGTTGACCGTCGGCGGCGGCTCCGGCCCGTACAGCAGTGAACTGCCACCGCGGATCAGTTGCACCTCGGAGAGCTGCTGGGGCATCGGGAAGGTATAGATCGTCGGATAACCAATCCAGTCGGACTCCAGCGGGATGCCATCGAGCATCACGGTGACGAATTCAGATTCCTGCGGATTGCCGATGCCGCGATAGCTCAGATTCAACTGCCCCGGCGATTGCTGTTCGGAATAGAACAGCCCCGGCGTTTGCGCGAAGAGATC
>JBDSXV010000129.1:0-15198 GCA_039926025.1 Dokdonella sp. | reverse complement strand
CAAGTTCGAGGCCACCGAGGCCGACGAAGGGTTTCATCGTCGAACCGGGAGCGTAACCGCTGTCCGGCATCGTCAGTGCGGTACGCAGCGCGCTGGAGCAGACGCCGCCCGAGTTGTGCTCGGACGTCGCCGAACGCGGCATCGTGCTGACTGGCGGCGGCGCCCTGCTGCGCGACATCGATCGCCTGATCTCGGAAGAGACCGGTCTGCACGTGCACGTGGCGGACGATCCGCTGACCTGCGTCGCGCGCGGTGGCGGTCGCGCACTCGAACTCATCGACCTGCACGGCAGCGATTTTTTCGCGCCGGAGTAGCTGAGTAGCCGGGATTCGGGATAAGAGATTCGGGATTCGCAACATCAAAAGCAGCGCCCTGCGCGAACGCCGCTCTTACGAATCCCGAATCCCGAATCTCGCCCTCCAATGGCCATCGCCCGCACCGACAACACTACCCTCTTTGCCGAGGGCACCGTCAGCACGCTGCGCCTGATCGTCTATCTCGCGGCCGCGGTCGCGTTGATGGTGCTCGATCATCGCGGCAGCTACCTCGAACTCTTGCGCCACACCGGCAGTGCCGTGGTCGAGCCGGTCTATCGCATCGCTGCTTTTCCGGCCGATGTCGCCCGCGCCACGCGGGCCGCGGTTGCAACGCAGGACCGCCTGGCCAGCGAGAACCGCGAGCTGCGTGAACAACTGCTGCTGGCGCAGGCGCGCCTGAACCGCCTCGACACCCTTGTCGCACAGAACGCGCGGCTCAAGGGCCTGCTCGACGCGCAGAAAAACCTCGGGCTCACGGTGCAGTTTGCGCACCTCATCGATGTCGATCCCGACCCGTTCCGCCATCGCATCGTGCTCGATGTCGGCGCAAACCAGGGGGTGGGCATCGGTCAACCGGTCATCGATGCGCATGGCGTGATGGGCCAGATCGTCGAGGTCTTGCCGAATACCGCGGTTGCGATGCTGATCACCGATCCGACCCATGCGATCCCGGTCGTCATCGAACGCACTGGCTTGCGCACGATCGCCCATGGCAGCGGAGCGATCGATCGCCTGGAGCTGCCCAATATCCCGATGAGCGCGGACGTGAAAGTCGGTGACAAGCTCCTGACGTCAGGTTTGGGCGGACGTTTTCCGGCGGGTTTTCCGGTCGGCGAAATCCGCTCGGTGAAAAACGACAGCAGCGGCATGTTCAACGCGGCGATGGCGCGCCCGTCCGCCGCGCTGGATCGCAGCGGCGAAGTGCTGTTGCTGCGCGACCAGCCGCAGCCTTACGGACCGCCGGCGCCGTCGGCGGACTTCGGTCCGCCCGCTGAGCTCGCCACGCCGGCGGCCAGGGGTCAGCCGGAGCCGAAACCATGAGCCGTTCGCGCGCGCAGGGATGGCTGTTCGGCGGCAGTCTCGCCGTCGCCTTCGTGTTGCAGCTGATGCCGTTGCCGTTGCAGCTGTCGCCGCTGAAACCCTACTGGATCGCACTCGTCTTGATCTACTGGGCGATCGAATTGCCCGAACGCGTCGGCCTCGGATTCGCCTTCCTGCTCGGCGCAGCGGGCGATGTTTTGACGGGCGAATTGCTGGGCGAGCAGGCGTTGCGCCTGGTCGTGCTCACTTTCATCGTGCTGCGCTTCCGCGCGCGCTTGCGCTTCTTCCCGGTCTGGCAGCAGTCCGTGGCGGTGCTCGGCCTGCTGCTCAACGACCGCGTCGTGACCTTGATGGTGCGCGGTTTTTCCGGCGAGGCGATGCCGCCCGCCGCATTCTGGCTCGCGCCGCTGATCGGCATGCTCATGTGGCCGTTCGTATTCCTGCTGTTCGACGATCTGCGCACGCGACTGCGCGCGAGCGATTGAACCGATGCGACGTCCGATCCGCGTTCGCACGCGTGGCCGCTTCAAGCCGCTGAAGGAAGGGCGTCATGAAGCGGCCCTGTTTCGCCGACGTGCGCTGGCCGGATTCCTCATCATCGTTGCCTGCCTGATCGCACTGGGCGTTCGTTTCCGCTTCCTGCAGATCAGCCAGCACGACGAATTCAGCGCGCGCTCGGAAGCCAATCGTGTGCTAACCCGTCCGCTCGCGCCGGCGCGCGGATTGATCTACGACCGCAACGGCGTGCTGCTGGCTGAGAACGTCGCCGCGTTCCGACTCGAAGTCACGCCCGAGCAGGTCAAGGACATGCCCGGCATGCTGGCCCGGCTTGGCTCGATCGTGCCGCTCAGCGACGACGACATCAGCCGCTTCGACGCGTTGCGCAAGAGCAAGCGCTCCTACCAGGGTGTACCGCTGCGACTGAAACTGTCGGAAGAGGAAATCGCGAAATTCTCGATCAACCGCTGGGCGTTTCCGGGCGTCGACGTGGTGCCGTATCTGACGCGGTCGTATCCGCTCGGCGCGGAATTCGCGCATACGGTCGGCTATGTCGGTCGCATCGATACCGATGATCTCGCCAGGCTCGACAAGAGCGACTACGCAGGTACCACGCATATCGGCAAGACCGGCATCGAGCGCTACTACGAGGATCGCCTGCATGGCGAAGTAGGTTACGAGAAAGTCGAAGTGAACGCGGATCATCGCCCGTTGCGCACACTGCCGGATCGGCGCGATCCGGTACCCGGCGAGAATCTGCACCTGAGCATCGATGCGCATCTGCAGGAAGCTGCGGAAGCCGCGTTCGAAGGACGCGCCGGCGCCGCTGTCGCGATTGATCCACGCAACGGCGAAGTGCTGGCGATGGTCAGCGTGCCGAGCTTCGACGCGAACCCGTTCGTCAATGGCATCGCCGGCGCCGATTACGCGGCCCTGCTCACGGCGCCGGACAAGCCGCTGCTGAATCGCATCCTGCGCGGCGGCTATGCTCCCGGTTCGACGATGAAACCCTTTGTCGGCCTCGGTGGCCTCGAGCTCGGCCTTCGTCGCCCCTCGGATACCGTGTTGTCGACCGGCGAATTCCACATACCGGGCCAGGCACGCGGATATCGCGACGACGTGCGCGGCGGCCAGGGTCGCGTCGATCTTGTGCAGGCGATCGCGCAGTCGGTGAACACGTATTTTTATTCGCTCGCCTACGACATGGGCATCAACCGCTTCAGCGGCTGGATGGGCAAGTTCGGATTCGGAAAACCCACCGGCATCGACCTGGTCGGCGAAGGTGGCGGCGTATTGCCGTCACAGGAATGGAAACGCGGACGCTTCAATCAGCCGTGGTACCCCGGCGAGACGGTGATCGCCGGTATCGGCCAGGGCTACTGGGTGGTCACGCCGCTGCAGCTCGCACACGCGGTGGCGACCCTTTCCAATCGCGGCGTACCGTACACGCCGCATCTGCTGCGCGCGGCGCAATCGGGACACGGCAAGCCCGAATCCGTGCCGCCGTCCTTGCCGCAACCCAGCGTGATCAGCAAGGCCGACAACTGGCTGCCGATCGAACAAGGCATGATCGCCGTGATCACCGGGGGCACCGCGCGTGGACTCAACAACGGCTTTCCTTACGTGATTGCAGGCAAGACCGGAACCGCCGAGCGCTATTCGCGCAAGGACGAAACCTGGACCAGTATCAGCGCGAGCCCGATCGAGCGACATCAGGTGCTGTTTGAAGCATTCACACCGGCCGACAGCGCGCGCATCGCGGTCGTCGTTGCGCTGGAAGCGGGGCGCAGCGGCGCGCATGATGCCGCGCCGATCGTGCGCAAGATCCTCGATGCCTGGTTGCCAGGCGACCAGGAAGCACAGGGCATCTCCGTGCATTCGGATATCGTCGTCGCTCCGCCACCGCGTGCGCCCACCGTGCAACGCAGCGATCACGCGCCGATGAGCGATACTGACTTCGCCCCGGAACCGGAGTCGAGCGACCCGACTGCCGATCCTGATGCGCAAGGCAAGCCTGGAGATCATCCATGATCGACGAGCTGCTTGCCGACCTGCGCCATCGCGTCGGTTCGATCTTGAGCCGGCCGCGTCTGGACCTGCCCTTGCTTGGCGCCTTGCTGCTGCTGATGTGTGTGGGCCTGGTCACGTTGTACAGCGCGAGCGATCTCGATCGCGGCCAGGTGATTTCACAAGCGATGCGTTTTCTGCTCGGCCTCGCGCTGATGGCCTTGATAGCGCGAATCCCGCCCCTGACCCTGCGCAACTGGACGCCGTGGTTGTACGCGGGCAGCGTGCTACTGCTGGTGGTCGTGGTTCTGCTTGGCGAAGGTCGCGGCGCCAATCGTTGGCTTGATCTGCGCATCGTGCGTTTTCAGCCATCGGAGTTGCTCAAGCTGACGATGCCGATGGTGGTTGCGTGGTATCTCAATGGACGTCCGCTGCCACCGGGCTGGAGCACGCTCGGCGCCGTTGCGCTGCTGATCGCGGTACCGGCGGCTTTGATCGCCAGGCAACCGGATCTGGGAACCGCGCTGCTGATCGTGGCCAGCGGCGCGTTCGGCGTCTTTCTGTCGGGACTTGCGTGGTGGCGTATTGGCGTCCTACTCGGCGCCCTCGCCGCCGCGGTGCCGGTCGGCTGGCATTTCCTGCACGACTACCAGCGCAACCGCGTGCTGACCCTGCTCGATCCGGAAGCCGACCCGCTCGGCAACGGCTGGCACATCATCCAGTCGAAAATCGCCGTCGGCTCCGGGGGACTGTGGGGCAAGGGTTGGCACCACGGCACGCAGTCGCGCCTGGAATTCCTGCCCGAGCACACGACCGATTTCATCTTCTCGGTATTCGCTGAAGAGTGGGGGCTCATCGGCGTGCTGCTCCTGCTTGCACTGTATGTCTTCATCATTGCGCGCTGCCTGTGGATTGCCGCCGAGGCGAAGGACACGTATGCACGCCTGCTGGCAGGCGCGATCAGCATGTCGCTGTTCGTCTACGTGATGGTCAACGGCGGCATGATCACCGGCGTGCTGCCCGTGGTCGGCGTGCCATTGCCGCTGATCAGCTACGGCGGCACCTCGGCGGTTTCACTGCTGGCCGGCTTCGGCGTGTTGATGTCGATTCACGCGCATCGCAAGGTCAGCGCCAACTAGGCGCGTGCGCGAACACCCGCGCAAAACGATCGGGTGTCCGCGCTGTAACGCGGACTACAGGCAGTCGGTCAAGCCGTCATAGATCGAGTTCGACGTGCCAGGCAGGTTCGCCTGTAACGGCGCATTGCCGGCGAGCACAGCCAACAAAGCATTCATCGTCGTATGCGGTGCGAGTGGCGCGCGGCAACGCCATACGTGCGATTGCACCGTGATCGTGCCGCTGTCCGCGTCGATCTCCTCATAGCTTCCGGCAAAGATCCACAGGCAGCGACCGATGCGCCCGCTCGCCTGCTCGACCGAACAGCGAAAATCCAGCGATTGGATATTGCTGTAGTCGCCCTCGCAGAAGGTGTCACCGCAGATGTCATCGAAGTTGCGCCGCAACTGTGTCGTCAGCGTGAACCAGGCTTCGTACTGCGCATCACTGCTGAAGTATTCGTAGACGTCGACGTAATGCGGTGAGGCGGAAGGCATCGCAGGTGCGGTGGCATTCGAAGCCATTGCAAGCGTGGAGCCGGTGAGCAGCAGGAATGAAATCAGCAAGCGAGAAAGCATGGAATGTCCTCCCTGGACAGTCGAATGGATGGGCGTCCGCGCACAACAGGCCTTCGTCGCCGGACATGCGAATGATTGCGCGCCAGTCTGCGCATGCCGAGTGGGAATGGGCGCTCGCGGATGTACGAAACGCGTGCTTCGGCGCGTAGGTGATTCATGACGAGGCCTGCGCACGCATCGCGTCGTTTGAAAACTGGACCGGCTACGATTGAGGAAACTTGAGCTCTCAACGGATCCAGCCAACGCGTGCGTCACGCCCACCGATCCGAGCGTGCTCGCAACCGGCTTCGCGCCGTCTCCAGCAAGTAGCGGGCTGTGATCCCGGCGATCCTGAGCAGTGTGTCCGTGCTCGCGCCAGCCCGCGGGCAGACCATTTCGCCGCGCACACACGTTGCCAATGACGCAGGCAGAGCGTCCGCACGTGGTAGCGCATGCATCGCTGACGCTTGCATTCAACAACCCGTCCCGATAGATGGCGTGATCATTTTCACCGCGCTCGTATGGTGACTTTTTCTCTGCCAGTCGCCATCATCCTGGCGCGCCCGGCGGTCGCGCATTGAACAGGATGGACGCCGCGAACGATTCACCGACGCGGCCATCGGGTGCCCGCTAGACGGTCTGATCGACACGCTCTTCACGCGCGCCGACGTCGCCGTATCGTTTCAGTACGTGCAATGATCCAGCGTAACCACTGGCCGAAATCAGTGGTACTGCAATGGCATGCATGCGCTCGACGTCTGCCCCTCGGAATTCGATTTGGTGCGTCTGCTCGCGACTCATGTCGAGGTACCGAATGGGCGGACGTTCGCGTTCGAGCGCCTCCAGCAATTGCCTGGATATTGCACATTGCCGTTCGCGCTCATCCGACGTACCGAACGGCTCGGCGTGTTCGAAGACCAGGGTCAGTCGCTGCGGCTGGTCGAACACGACAGCTGCGAAACCGCGCTCCTGCAACCTGCGCACCATATCGGCCTCATAGCGCAACGTCGAAGCCGTCACCCAGTCGGATGTCGACAGATAACTGCCATCGACGCGCCTGAATCCGAATTGCTCCTGTGCATCCGAGCAGATGCGCATGAACTCCGTGAGGTCGTTCTCGGCGATAGTGCGATCGTTGGTCGAAGCGATTCGCTGGGCGTGCGTCCAGAGCGCGTCGTCGTCGAGTGCGTTTTGCGCCTGCCAATCGAGACGCTCGAAGTCGCGCGGGAACGCCGCTTCGCCCACCGCCTCTCCGCGCATCAGGATGCCCTCTTGGTCGCGCCGGTTTTCTGACCCGAGATTCGCAATGAACGCCTCGAACTCGATGTCTGTGCACAGGTATTGCGAGCGATATTGGCGCATGAAATCCGCGTAAGTCGCGCGAGATTCCACCGAGGCACCCAGTTGCGGATCGAACGCAAGCAGGCCTTCTGCCCGCAACAATCCCGACAGCTCGTGGATGGCGCGATAGATCAGTTCCGGCTCGGCCCGCATGGAGAAACCGAGTTCCACCTGATCGATGTCGACAAGTACGTCGCCGTAGCGCTCGCTGAAGATCGTGTGCGTGTGCTCGCCCGACTCGATGTCCGCGCAGGGCTCTTGCGCATGCAGCAGCGCCAGGACGCGCTCGAGCCGATCGATCTGCTCCAGCGTAGGCGCGCCGCTTCGCTCAGGCTCGCCGCGCGCCGCGGGCAACTTGAAGCGGATGTTGTACGACATGGAGCACTCCTTCCATGGATTGCCTATCTGCGGGCGTCCGCTGCGGGAAAAGCCGCGGCGAGCGCCGCAGCACGGCCTGGAGCGCGAATATGCCGCATCGCGCGGCACATCGACAGAGGCGGCGGCGATTGCATGCGCCGCGCGTTTGGCCGCGCCAGCACGCGCGGTGTTACAGTAGTCTGATGCTGGCAATGCTTCGCGCCCTGCGCGCTCAACTCGTCATCGTTTCCCTCTGCCTGCTCGTTCTCGGCAGTGGCAGCCCTTCCGCAAAAACTGCTGATCCTGATCCCGGGGTCGACGATGCCGTGCGCCGCTTTGCGGCCGACGTCGCCGAGGCCGGCGGCCCATCGCAGGCGAGCGTGCTGGCGACGCTTTCGGGCGTAAAGGTGCAGCAGTCGATCCTCGATGCGATCGCTCGCCCGGCCGAGGCGACCAAGCCGTGGAGCGACTATAGGCCGATCTTCATCACCGACAAGCGCGTCGACGATGGCATCGCTTTTTATCGCGCCAACCGCGAGCTGCTCGATCGCATCGGCAAGGAATATGGCGTGCCGCCGGAGATCATCGTCGCGATCATCGGCGTCGAAACCAGCTACGGACGCATTACCGGCAAGTACCGCGTACTCGATGCGCTGGCGACACTCGCCTTCCACTATCCACCGCGCAGCACGTTTTTCCGTGGCGAATTGAAGCAGTTGTTCCTGCTTGGCGAGCACCAACTCGCTCTGCCACTGGACGAATTGCGCGGCTCGTATGCGGGCGCTATGGGCTGGGGGCAGTTCATGCCGACCAGTGTCGCCAAGTGGGCGAAAGACGAAGATGGCGACGGTCACATCGACCTGTGGAATTCGCTGCCCGACATCTGCGCAAGCGTCGCCAACTATTTCCGCGAACACGGCTGGGAGAGCGGCCAGCCGATCGCGGTGCGCGCGCAACCGGCCTCGGATGCGCGTGAGCTCAAGCCCGATGGCCTCGAGCCGGTCTATCCCCTGCAGCAGATGGAAGCGTGGGGCTATGCGCCGCTCGAACGCATCGATGCGCAAACCGCGTCGACGCTGTTGAAGCTCGAAGGTGAAAACGGCCCCGAATTCTGGCTCACGTTCCGCAACTTCTATGTGATCACGCGCTACAACAAGAGTCCGATGTATTCGATGGCGGTCATGCAGCTGGCGCAGGCGATCGCCACAGGCGCGGCGGTGGCGACGCCGTGATGCGGCTGCGCGCGCTCGCGTACCTGGGTTTGGGCGTGCTGCTCGTCGCGTGCGCCGGGCACAGGCCGAAGCAAGCGGCAGCGCCGGCGCCCGCATCGAGTCCTCGCGGCGCCACCCTTCCGCCCGATACCGCCCGGCCGCAGTCCGAGCGCTACCGGCAGAATGACGACAATGGTCCTGTCGCACCGCCGATCGATGTCAGCAAGATCCCCGAACCCGTGCCAAAGGTCGAGCCGCGCTCGCGTTTTGGCAACAAGCAAACCTACAGCGTGCTCGGGCGCAGCTATTCGCTGTTGCCGAATGCGAGCGGTTATGTCGAGCGCGGCATCGCCTCGTGGTACGGCAACAAATTCCACGGCTACATGACGTCGTCGTTCGAGACCTACGACATGTACGCGTTCAGTGCCGCACACAAGACGCTGCCCTTGCCGAGCTATGCGCGCGTGACCAACCTCGACAACGGCAAGAGTGTCGTCGTGCGAATCAACGATCGCGGCCCGTTCCACGAGAATCGTCTGATCGATCTGTCTTACGCAGCCGCTGTGAAGATCGGGGTGTGGCCGAAGGGAACTGGCATGGTCGAGGTGCGTGCGATCGATCCCGCGCATCCGGACGCGGAGCTGCGGGAGACCCAGGCCGCGAGCAATCGATCAAACCCGTCGATGCGCAAATCCGAACCCGCGCGCTTCAGCCCGCGACCGCCGACGCCCGTCGCCTCCGCCACGCCATTGGCAGCTTCCGCCAACGCGTCGCACATCTATGTGCAGCTGGGTTCCTTCGGCGAACGCAGCAATGCGGAACGCGCAGCCGCATCGGCGATGCGTGCAGGGCTCGACCATGTCGACATCCTGTCAGTCGACGTCGCGGGGCACACGCTGCATCGCGTGCGTGTTGGCCCACTCGCCGATGCCGAAGCGGCCGACGCATTGAGCGCACGCATCGAAAAACTCGGACTTGGCGCGCCGCGCATAGCGATCGAACACTGACCCGCTGCGCATGAACAAAGGCATACCGCGACGCCATCAAGGTCACCCGCGGGGTGTTTTGGCCGACCTGCTCTGCGACAATTCCCCTCTTTGATCCAACAGCAGGACCCCATTCCCGAAATGAAGCTGTCGTCGCTCGCCATTCTCGCCACCCTCGCGCTCGCCTCCGCCGGCGCACAGGCCGCCAAGCACCCGCATCACACCGCCGCTGCGCAGGCCGCGACTCCCGCCCCTGTGTCGCCGATGCCAGCGCCTGCCGCCACGCCGGCCCCGGCTGCTGCCATCAATCCCAACCTGCCGACACCGCAGGCAGTCGCCAAGCCCGCGCTACCGCCGACACCGGGCACGCCCGGCAGTGGACCGGTGCCGCCACCGCCCGCCATCGAGGCGAAGAGCTGGGTGTTGATGGATTATTCCAACGGCCAGATTCTCGCCAGCAGCAATCCCGACGAGCGCGTGGCCCCGGCCTCGATCACCAAGGTGATGACCTCGTATGTCGTTTCCGCGGAACTCGCGCACGGCAAGATCCATCTCGACGACCAGGTCCTGATCAGCGAGCGCGCGTGGCGTTCCGGCGGCGCCGGCACCGATGGCTCGACCAGTTTTCTGCAGCTCAACAGCAAGGTCACCCTGAAGGACCTGCTGTACGGCATGATCATCCAGTCCGGCAACGATGCCGCGATGGCGCTGGCCGAACACGTCGCCGGCTCGGAGGAAACCTTCGCCCAGCTGATGAACCAGTACGCCGCGCAGATCGGCATGACCGGTACGAACTACGTCGACGCCAGCGGTTTGCCCAACGCGAACCACTACACGACCGCGCACGACGTCGCCCTGCTTTCGCGCGCGCTGATCCATGACTATCCCGAGGAATACAAGATCTACTCGATCAAGGAATTCGAGTGGAACGGGATCAAGCAGCACAACCGCAACACCCTGCTCTGGCGCGACGAAAGCGTCGACGGCATCAAGACCGGCCATACCGCGGAAGCCGGCTTCTGTCTCGCGACCTCGGCCAAGCGCGGCGACCAGCGCCTGATCGCCGTGGTGATGGGCGCGCCGAGCGAAAAGCAGCGCGCCGACGACAATCAGGAACTGCTCAACTATGGTTTCCGTTTCTTCGAGACAAAGAAACTTTACGAAGCGGGCAAACCGCTGGCGACACCGGAACTGTGGAAGGGCGCCATCCCGAACCTTCCTCTCGGCGTCACCGACGACGTCCTCGTCACCTTTCCGCGCGGCCGCTACGGCGACCTCAAGGCAAGCCTGGACCTGCCTTCCCGACTCGTCGCTCCATTGGCCAAGGGCAAGGCGATCGGCACCTTGAAAGTGAAGCTGGACGACAAGACTTTGCTCGAGCGCCCGCTGATTGCACTGGAGGAAGGTGCCGAAGGCGGCTTCTTCAAGCGCTTCTCGGACGGCGTCTGGATGTGGTTCAAAGGCGATCCGGGCGCGAGCGTTTCGGCGACTGCCCCGAAAGCCAATTGATGGATTGAACGGAGGGACGCCGCGCATGCGGCGTCCCCGCTGACAACGAGCGTGACGATGAAAGATCTCGACAATATCCATGCGCAGAGCCCGGAACAGGGCTTCCAGTTTCCGGGCGTGTTCGAGATCACCGCGATGGGCAGCATGGCTGCCGATCTGGAAAACAAGGTGCCGGAAATTCTCGCCGGCGCCGGCGTCAGCGTGCTTGCCGGTTCACTGCGCGCGCGCCCGTCACGCGAAGGCAAGTACGTATCGATCGCGGTGAGTTTCACCTGCCCGTCGCGCGCGAAGTACGACGAGGTGCACGAGGCGTTGCGCGCGCATCCGGATATTCGCTGGACGCTGTAGCGCGCGCATTCACGAATCTGCCGTCGCGCTGGTCCGGTGGATTGCGTCTCTTGTCCGGTGGATGTCGAGCGCCAGCCCCTTCCGTGCAAGGATCGCGCTTGTGAACGCCACAGCCGCACCCATCTGCCGATGATGTCCCTTCCCCTCAACGTCCGACTCCTGGGCCGCCAACCCTACGAACCGATCTGGCGCGCGATGCAGGCGTTCACCGATGCGCGCGGGCCGGAGACGACCGACGAGTTGTGGGTGCTCGAACACGATCCGGTGTTTACGCTGGGTCAGGCCGGCAAGTGGGAACACGTGCTGCTGCCCGGCGATATCCCGGTGGTGCCGGTCGATCGCGGCGGTCAGGTCACGTATCACGGGCCGGGCCAGATCGTCGCCTATCCGCTGTTCGACCTGCGCCGGATGAAGATCGGCGTGCGTGAGCTTGTGAACCGGATCGAGCAGGCGCTGATCGACACCATGGACACCTGGAATATCGTGGCTGTGCGCCGCGATGGCGCACCCGGCGTCTATGTCGGCGACGCCAAGGTCGCGGCGTTGGGCTTGCGCGTGCGACGCGGCTGTTCGTTCCATGGTCTCGCGTTCAATGTCGCGATGGACCTGGAGCCGTTTCATCGCATCAATCCCTGCGGCTATCAGGGTCTTGCCGTCACCCAGGTGCTAGACTTGGGCGGGCCGGGATCGCTGGCCGCGGTCGAGGCGGTTCTGGTCGGTGAGTTGGCCCGTCAGTTCGGGCTGAATCCCCATCCTTGCGACCCGCACATCCCCCACCTTCCTGTCGGCGACGCCGCGCGCGTGGCCCAATCCGCATGATCGACACCAAACTCATCCCCCTTTCGGTCGTCAGCAGCGATCCGCTCGCAGTGACGTCGCTCGACAAGCAGCTCGGTGAAGACAAGATCGCGCGCAATCGCGCGGCTTTTGCCGAAGCGCCGATGCTGCGCAAGCCGTCCTGGATCCGCGTGCGCATTCCGCCCGGCAATGCGGTCGCGAAGCTGAAGGCCAAACTGCGCGAGAACCGCCTGGTCACCGTGTGCGAAGAGGCGTCCTGCCCGAACATCCACGAATGTTTCGGCAAGGGCACCGCGACGTTCATGATCCTCGGCGAGGTGTGTACGCGTCGCTGCTCGTTCTGCGATGTCGCGCACGGCCGACCGAAGCCGCCTGATCCGCTGGAACCGGCGCACCTGGCCGGAACCATCCGCGACATGGCGCTGAAATACGTGGTGATCACCTCGGTCGACCGCGACGACCTGCGCGACGGCGGCGCCAGCCATTTCGCCGCCTGCATCAAGGCGGTGCGCTTCGAGAGCCCAAACATCCGCATCGAGATCCTGACCCCGGATTTCCGTGGCAAGGGCCGCATGGAACGCGCGCTGGAGATCCTGGCCACCGATCCACCAGACGTGTTCAACCACAACCTGGAGACGCCACGCGCGCTTTACCGCGAAGTGCGCCCGGGCGCTGACTACGACTGGTCGCTGGACCTGCTCAAGCGCTTCAAGGCCCAGCACCCGACGGTGCCAACCAAGTCCGGCATCATGCTCGGACTCGGCGAAACGTTCGAACAGGTCGAGGAAACGTTGAACGATCTGCGTTCGCACGATGTCGATATGGTTACGATCGGCCAATATTTGCAGCCGACAGCGCACCATCACCCGGTACTTCGCTACTGGACGCCCGAGGAATTCAAGGCGTTCGAGGAGCTCGGTTACCGCATTGGTTTCGAGCATGTCGCTTCGGGACCGTTGGTGCGTTCGTCGTATCACGCCGACGAGATGGCGCATGCGGCCGGATTCGTGCAAGTAGCCTGAAACAATCGACCGCGACGCTGCGTCGCGTTCAGCAATGGTTTGGAGAGATTTGATGCGCAAGTTGCTGCTCACCGTAGCCCTGACCTCCCTGATGGGTCCGGTGTTCGCCAAACCCGCCGAGGAATCGGTCGCCCCGTTGCTGAAGGCGACGCCGACCGAGGGTGAGGCCGGCATCTGGGCAACACGCTTCCTGACCCGTTTCCACTACAAGCCGACGCCCCTCGATGACGCGATGTCGGAACAGATCTACAAGCGCTACCTCGACTCGCTTGACAGCGACAAGCTGTTCTTCACGCAAGGCGACCTGGACAAGTTCGCCGGCTACCAGGACAAGCTCGACGATGCGATTTACGACCAGGACCTGAGCGCGCCGTTCGCGATCTTCAACATCTACGAACAGCGCGTCGGTCAACGCGTCGCGTATGCGCGCGCGGAGCTGGCCAAGGGCTTCGATTTCAGCAAGGACGAAACCTACCAGTACGACCGCGAGAAATCGCCGTGGGCGAAGGACGAGGCCGAGGTCAATGACATCTGGCGCAAGCGCATCAAGAACGACTGGTTGCGCCTGAAACTTGCGAACAAGGCGGACAAGGACATCCGCGACACGCTCGACAAGCGCTATGCGAACTACCTCGACCGCGTCCACCAGCTCAACAGCGAAGACGTGTTCCAGACGTTCATGAACGCGTACGCCTCGTCGATCGAGCCGCACACCAATTACCTCGGCCCGCGTTCGGCAGAAAATTTCGACATCGCGATGAAGCTGTCGCTCGAAGGCATCGGCGCCGTCCTGCAGCGCGATGACGACTACACCGCCATTCGCGAAATCGTGCCGGGCGGTCCGGCGTCCAACTCCGGCAAGATCAAGGTCGGCGATCGCGTGGTCGGCGTCGGCCAGGGCGAAAGCGGCCAAGTCGTCGACGTGGTCGGCTGGCGTCTCGACGACGTCGTCGCAAAGATCCGCGGCGCCAAGGACACTGTCGTGCGCCTTGAGGTGCTGCCGGCCGATGCGGGCACCGACGGCAAGCACGTCATGCTCTCGCTGGTGCGCAAGAAGGTCAGCATCGAGGAACAGGCAGCGAAGAAATCGATCATCGAGGTGAAGGAAGAAAAGCGCACGCGTCGCATTGGCGTGATCTCGCTGCCTACCTTCTACCAGGACTTCGACGCGCGCCGTCGTGGCGATCGCGACTACAAGAGCGCGACGCGCGACGTCGAAAAACTGCTGACGTCCCTCAAGCAGGAAAAAGTTGACGGCGTCATCGTCGACCTGCGCAACAACGGCGGCGGCTCGCTTGCCGAAGCCACTGATCTCACCGGCCTGTTCATCGACAAGGGTCCGGTCGTGCAGGTGCGCAACGCGAACGGCCAGGTAGAGACAAACGACGACACCACCGCCGGTATGGCGTGGGACGGCCCGCTTGCAGTGCTGGTCAATCGCGCCTCCGCGTCCGCGTCGGAAATTTTCGCAGCCGCGATCCAGGACTACGGCCGCGGCGTGATCATCGGCGAACCAACGTTCGGCAAGGGCACCGTGCAGAATCTCGTCGACCTCGACGACGTCGCGCACAGCGAGAAGCCGGTCTTCGGCGAGGTCAAGATGACCATCGCGCAGTTCTTCCGCATCAACGGCGGCTCGACCCAGCTGCGCGGCGTGACCCCGGACATCAGCTTCCCGCTGACCGTGGACGCGCATGATTTCGGCGAATCGAGCTACGACAATTCGCTGCCGTGGACCTCGATCCCATCGGCGAAATATTCAGCCGTGGCCGACCTCAAGCCGGTCGTGCCGATGCTGCTCGAGCGCCATCAGGAACGCACGGGAAAAAGCGCGGAATGGAAGGATTTCGAGTCCGACCTTGCCGAACTGCGCAAGCTGCGTGACGAAAAATCGGTGTCTCTGAACGAGCAGGTACGCCGCAAGGAACGCGACGAGCAGGAAGCCAAGCGCAAGGCACGCGAGCTCGCCGCGGGAACCGCGACGCCGGCGCTGGATCCGTCCAGAAAGACCGTCGAGAAGGTCACCGCTGACGTCAAGGATGAAGGCTCGGGCAGGAAGACGACCTCGGAAGCCACCAAGGCAACGATGG
>JBDSXV010000128.1:0-3265 GCA_039926025.1 Dokdonella sp. | reverse complement strand
TGATCGCGGACAATATGTCCAGCTTGCGCCTTGTCGAAGCCCACACTCAGCAAATCCATTTCTCGACCATCGCGGGCAACACGGTCAATGGGCCCGATGTGCTGGGAGTCAACACCGGCGGGGCCTTCTACCTGAGCAATTCCATCGCGTGGCAGCCGGGCGTCACGACGCTGCACAACGACGGCAGCGCGCCCGTGGTAACCGATCTCCTCGCCAGCGAATCGGCTTCGCTGTTCGGCCCCGGCAATGCGCGTATCGTGAACGCCAATCCGCGCTTCATCGATGCGTCGCACGGCGACTATCGTCCGACAGCCGGATCGCCAGCAGTCGATTTCGCCGTCGGCGGCGCGGGAACCCACGACCTGTGGGACCAGATGCGCGGAATCGACCTTGACATCGTCGCGAATCGCTACGGTTCGGGCGATCTTGGCGCCTACGAACGCCAGGCCGTGCAACCGCTCGTCGAGAACGGGAACTTCGCAGCGAACGCCAATATCTGGCAGGTTGTCAGCGCGAACGCTTCAAGCTGGGATACGACCCAGAACGCTCCCGGCTCCGTCGGCGGCTCGCTGCACATAAACCTCGCAACAACCGCGACCAGTATTACCGCCCGCGTCCAATGCATCCATCTGCCCGGCCCGGGAGATTACGTACTCAACGGCTGGGGCAAATCGACGGGTACTGCGCCGGCCAATCCCGGCGACAACGTTGCCCTTGGCTGGGAATTGCGTCTCAGTGGCAGCGAAACGTGCTCGGGGAATCCGGATCTGACCGGCGGCAAGACCCTTGCGACGACGAGCACCTGGAATCGACCGTCAACGCCGGCGCATATCGTCGTCATGCCCGCACAATGGACACGCGACACCTCGATCGCGGTCTACCTGGAGGTCAATGAAGGTCCGGGCAATGGCGGCATCGACGGTGCGACATTCGTTCCTGCCGGCACCAGCAAGGTGGGTTGGTTCGACGATGTCACCCTCACGCTGAATGACGACGTGATCTTCAAGAACGGCTTCGATGGACCGTAAGGGCACATGCATCTGGAGTTGCGAGGGCGGTTGCGCGGGCACATCGCGCAACGTCCCTCGCCCTGCAAGCTGGCGACGGCTTTCGTCGGCACGTAACACGCGGGTACACTGGCGCGGCCACCGCAAGGTTGCCGAGCCTGTGCCAATCGAGATATCCCCGAGTACCGAAACATCAGCCATCGATGCGCCGGCGCAGGACCTTTCGTTCGAGTCGGTTTACGAGCGCCTGAAAATCCTCGCCCATCGCCAGCTGTCAGGCGATGGACGGGCCACGCTCGACACCACGGCGCTGGTGCACGAGCTGTATCTGCGCATGGACGGGCGTACTCCGCTCAACTTCGAACACGCGGGGCAATTCTTCACGTACGCGGCAAGGGCCATGCGCAACCTCCTCATCAATCGCGCCCGCGATCGCATGCGTCAGAAAGCCGGCGGCGAATGGGCGCCGGTTACGCTCGGCGTCGAAGATCATGCGAACCTCGCAATCGCCAGCGCCGAGCAAGCGCTGGCGATTGATGAAGCACTGGGGCAACTGGAGCAAAAGGACGCGCGCGCGGCGCGGGTGTTCGAGCTACGCTACTTCGCAGGGCTGATACCGGAGCAGATCGCAGAACTATCCGGCATCACCCGACGCACCGCCGATCGCGACTGGCGCTACGCCTGCGCGTTCCTCGCCAACGCCCTGGGCTGATGCACGCCAGGGCCTCGATAAATGTGATCACGCGGCGAGTGCCGGGAGCCGAGCGCCGCGTAAGCTGGACATGAGCAACCCGCCGAGCCAGCGCGAACTTTTCGATGCAGCCCTGGAGATCGCACCGGGGAATCGCAATGCGTGGCTGCGCGAACATTGTTTCGATGATGACGAACGCGCCGCCGTGGAAAGTCTGCTTGCAGCCGACGCAGCCGATGCACGGCATGCCTTCAACGGCGGCGTGGATGGGTTGCTCGACCGTGTCGGTGAAGCGGATCTGCGCATGCCAGCCGTCGGCTTGCGATTCGGTGAATTTGTGCTCGGCGAGAAACTCGGCGAAGGCGGTTCGTCCGTCGTCTTTCGCGCCTCGCGCGAGCAAGCAGGCGTCCGCCAGCACGTCGCATTGAAACTCTTGCGGCGCAATCTCTACACCGCGGCAGAACAGCGCCGATTTCGCGACGAGCGGCGCGCACTCAGTCAGCTCGACCACCCCGGCATCGCGCGGCTGATCGAAGGCGGTGTGACAGATGCGGGTACACCGTTCATCGCGCTTGAATTGATCGACGGCAAGAGCATTCTTGAATTCGCGCGCGAGAGCGTCCTCGATTTGCCGGCACGTCTGCGCCTGATGGTTTCCGTGTGCCGTGCCGTCGAAGCAGCTCACCGCGCGTTGATCGTGCACCGTGACCTTAAGCCTTCCAACGTTCTGGTAACCGCGGACGGCATCGTCAAGCTGCTCGATTTCGGCATCGCGAAGTTGCTCGATCAGTCCGCCGACAAAGATGGCACGCAGACGGAACACAAGGTGATGACGCCCGCGTATGCGGCACCCGAACAATTCAGTGGGGGCCAGATCACCACGGCCACCGACGTCTACGCGCTCGGACTGCTTCTGAACGAGTTGATCACGGGACAGCGCCGCGAACATGGCGACTTGCGCACCCCCTCCTCCCGCGTGACGGACCTTCCTGACGACATGTTGCCGGCGCCGCCCGCAGTACTTCGGCGCGAACTTCGTGGCGATCTGGACAACATCGTTCTCAAGGCGACGTCCGTCGAACCCGATACCCGCTACGTTTCGGCGGGCGCCTTCGCGGACGACATCGAAAGCTATCTGGCGAACCGGCCGGTTGCCGCGCATCCGCCGTCGTCGATGTATCGCCTGCGCAAATTCATCGCGCGCCACCGTGGCGGCGTGATTGTGGCAATGGCGGTACTGCTGGTGTGCGCGATCGCGCTCGGGTTTGCGCTCGCGCAGGCGCGCGTCGCTTACCGTGCCGCGCAACGCGCGGATGCGATGCGCGAATTCATGTTCAAAGCTTTTGCCGAAGCGGAACCCAGCGGGCCCCGCGACGGTGCGCCGCGCATCACCGACGTGGTGACCCAGGCCGTGGCGAACGCGAAGGCCGACGTGCGGATGAATCCGCAGGTGCGCACGGAGCTGGTCGGTCAGCTTGGCGCGATTTTGCGCGCGCAGGGTCAAGTCGCGCCAGCACGCGAAATCCATGCGTTGAACTACGCCCAATCGCAACGCGATTTCGGCGAA
>JBDSXV010000127.1:0-4842 GCA_039926025.1 Dokdonella sp. | reverse complement strand
GCCGAATTCGACTTCGTCGAGTGAACGCAATGTCGTCAGCGCTGCGGCCAGCTTGCGTTGGGTGCTCATCGCCTCTTCGAGCGCGCGTGCAGGTTCGATCTTGATCGGGCCCATGGTGCGTCCTTGTTATGCGCTCAGCGCTTCGACTTCTTTTTCTTCTTCGGAGAATCCGGTGTTTCAACCTGTTTCGATTTGACGCGTGGTGTTCCCAGCGAGGCGCTGGCGAACTTTTCGATGCGCGACGCGAAATTGCCGGAAGCCGTCGCGGCGACGGCTTTCTCCGCACGTCGGCCGGGTTTCGATCCTGCTCTCGCCTTTGCTCGAGCGGGCGGCGCTGCGGCGGTGTGTGATTCGCGCTTGGGTTTTGCGCGTTTGGCCGGCTTTGGTGTGCGTGCTGCGCGCTTGGGTGCAGCAGCGGCGGCGGCTTTGACGGGAACGACCTTGAGCGCAGGCTGCCCGACGGAGGCGGCCTTGGCCGCCACGGTCTTTTCCGCGGCTACTGGCTGCGCGCGCCTTGCACCGGCCTTGAATGCGGCAAATTCTTCGCGCAGTGCGGCGACCTCGTCCGCGAGCGCGCCGTTCGCACTGCTCGCGCGCACTTCACGCCGCAAGGCCTGCAGGCGTTCGCCGATGCTGTTGATCTCGCTGCGCGTCGGCATGCCGAAATCGGATGCCACGCGTTCGACTTCCTGCTGTACCTGCGAACGCACGCGCATCTGCGCATTGACCATGGCGCCGTAGGCATCGCGAAATTCCTGCGACAGCGCGATTTCGGCATAGCCTTCTTCCGCTGCATCGACCCACAAGTCGTACAGCGCACGCAACGATTCGATCTGTCGGCCCGGCTGCTCGCGTTCGCTGAGCTTGCCCTCGAACAGCTCGAAGCCGCGCTGGCTCGCCTTCAGCATCAGCGCGTTGTAGCGCCCCGTGTGCTCCATGTATTCGACCCAGGCGACAGCGGATTTCTGCTGATGCTCCTGATGCTCGCGCCCCAAACCGAAGGCCGGCAGGTTGAGCCAGCCCTTGAGTTCGTCGACACCGCCGTTCGACGGCAGTTTCATTGCACTGAGCGCACTCATCATCTGCGCAAAGCCGTCGCCGCCCTGCCCCGCCATGCCCGGCCACGCCTGCGCAGCCGACGGATTGAACATCGGTGTGTTGCCGCCCATGCTGGCGAAACCCTGGCGCAAGGCATCGCTCCAGTTCGGCGCAGCTCCACCCTGCATGCTGGTCGCCAGCATCGACTGCAAGAAGGAGGCGTAGCTTTTCGCGCTGTCGACGAGACGTTCGATCGTTTCGCCCTGGCCGCCACCGGCCGTAAAAAGTCGCGCTGCCTGATCGAAGCCCTGCGGCGGCCACCCTGGAGCCGCGGGCGATGCCTGGCCGAGTGCGCCATTGCGCGACAGGTCCTGCCACGCATTCAGATACTGGCGCGACATGGCCTGCCACTGGTTCATCCAATCGGGATTCGGCATATCAGCCACGGCGTGTCCTCTGTATTGCGGATAGCGGCGTGCATGATAGCGCGCCAGGATTGCTCTACTGCTACCGATGCATCGATCAGGTCGCGCTACTGGCGCGTACGGCGCGAACCGGGGTCGATCGGTTGCGCGTATAGACATAGACCACAGCAGGCGGCACGTTCAACATGGCGATGCCGGCACGGCGCACGCTCAAGCCAAGCTCAGCGAGCAAGTCTCGCGGCAACGGGCTGGAGGGGCCGTAGGTGAACTGGATCAAGGGCGCATTCGCGCCGAGCACCGCGAACACCGCTTGCAGGATCTGCTTCTGCAGCGTGCGCGGCATGGCGAGAAATCCGAGGCCGCTGATCACCGCGTCCACCTCGCCCGCACTCGCAAATTGATGACGGGCGACGATACCCGCCAGGTCGCAGGCGTCGCCATTGACCACCAGCGATCGCGGAAATTGCTGCTGCAGGAGACGCGCGAGTTCTTCATTCAGCTCGACGACGAGCAGATCGTCGCCCGCGATACCGCATTCGATCAGCGCGCGCGTGAACACGCCGGTGCCGGCACCCAACTCGATGATGCGACGCGCACCGGTCGGCAGCTGGGCGACCATTTTTCCAGCCAGTTGACGCCCCGACGGCGCCAACGCGGCGACAGCGCGCGGATTCTTCAGCCACTGGCGAAAAAAGGTCCAGCCGCTCGGCGCTGCGCCGGCTGCGGTCGGACTGGGTCGACTGGAATCGTCGGTCATGCGTTAGCCAAATCGGGATGCATAGCTCGCCATCATAACCCGCCGGCGTGCATGCGCTGGCGTTCGCCTGCCCTGTTGGGCAGGGGGCTTTGGGCATCGCCGGCATTGTCGGCCGACAAGGGTGCGGGGGAGTGTTCGCTAGCCCCCATCTCGGGCATCGCACGTTGACGCAGGCAATTGCTACTGCATTGCGATCCACAAGGATGTGGGAGGGTTCGCTGGCCCCACGTGGGGTATCGCGCGTCGACGCTGGCAATTGCTCCTGCATTGCGCCACGCAGGGATGTGGGCTCATCGCACCTTGACGCCGGAAAATGCTCCTGCATTTCCGACCCACAGGGATGTGGGAAGTGTCTGCTGGCGTCAGGAACGCCAGCGGACCCGCGTACCGTCCGTCCCTGGACTCGCCGAAATTTGCTCCTGCAATATCGGCCCGCGCGGATGTCGGGTAATCGCACCTCGACGCTGGCAATTGCTCCTGCATTGCCAGCATACCGTCCATCCCTGGACATAAAGAAACCCCGCGACGATCAGGGGAAATCGTCGCGGGGCGGGAGTGCTGACGGCGGGGAAGGGGGAGGGTGCGCCGCCAGCGCTGACCTTCGATCAGTGGCGGTAGCCGCCGCTGCGATCGTAATAACTGGCACGATGGCCATAGTCGCCGCGGTACTGGCGGTCGCCGCGATCATGGCGCCGGTCGGAGTAGTGCCCGCGATGGCCGGAGCCACTGCTGTAGTAGACCGACCCGTACGACGGATAATCGTAGTACGACGACTCGTAGTAGCCCGGGCTGTAGTACGACGCGCCATAGTATGACGGTCCGTAGTACGACGGCGCGTAGTAAGCAGGCGCTACGTAGCCTGAGTAATAGCCACCGCCGTAGTGACCGCCGCCGCGATAGTTGCCACCCCAGCCGCAGTGGCGGCAATCGGAAAATCCGATACCGATGCCCGGCAAGCCGATGTTGATGCCCAGATTCACGTGACCGCGCGCGAACGCCGACGGCGCAAGCGCAACGCCTGCAGCAACCAGCAAACCGAACATCGCGAAGCGAACCTTGTTGATCATGAAAGTACCCTCCAGAAGTACGACTCGCATGCTGCAGTCGAGCGGCTGAATCGGGACTGAGCATTTCACGGCTCGCGTTAAGAAATTGCTCAACTCTCGTGATGGCGACGCAATTCGTAACAACGATGAATCCGCGCGTTGCGCGCGAAGTCGAACGGAATCGTCGCGGGTGTGATGTCGCGCACATCGAATGTGTGTTGCACGCCCTCATCCAGCGTGAAACGGCGCGAATTGTTCGAGAAGACGATCAAGCCGCCCGGTGCCAGCCGCTCACCGCACAGCTTGAGCAACTCGGCGTGGTCGCGTTGCACGTCGAAATCCTCTGCCCGCTTGGAATTGGAGAACGTCGGCGGATCGACGAAGATCAAATCGTAGCTTTCGCGGTCATGGCGCAGCCATTCCAGCACGTCGGCCTGGACCAGCTCATGGCTGCTGCCGGTGAAGCCGTTCAGGATGAAATTGCGTGCGGCCCATTCCAGATACGTCGCCGAAAGATCCACGCTCACGGTCGAATGCGCGCGGCCCGCTGCTGCGTGCACGCTCGCCGTCGCGGTGTAGCAGAACAGGTTGAGGAAGCGCTTGCCGCGTGCGAGTTCACGCATGCGCGCACGCACCGGACGATGATCAAGGAACAGGCCGGTGTCCAGATAGTCGAACAGGTTCACGCGCAACTTCAGCGCGCCCTCCTCCACCAGCAGAAATTCGTTGCGCTCCTCGAAACGTCCGTACTTCGAACCACCCTTGGCGCGATAGCGCGTCTTCACCGCAATCCGTTCGCGCGGAACGTCCAGCGCCACACCCGCTGCATGCACGAGATCGCGTAGCCGATCGCGCGCGGTAATCTCGGGAATGTCGCGCGGCGGCGCGTATTCCTGCACGTGCAGCCACGTCTGTGGAAACACGCCCTGCGCATCGGTCGATTCATCGCGGGCGACGGCCGTATAGACATCGATCGCGGCGGCATACTCGGGAAGATCGGCGTCGTAGATCCGATAGCAGGAGATGCCCTCGCGCTCGAATCGCTTGCGCAGGTGCTTGTGGTTCTTGCCGATGCGGTTCGCGACGGCCTGGCCACCTTCGGAAAGCGGTTTCACCACGCGCTCGCGCGGCACTTGTTCGGTCAGGTCAAAGGTCAACAGCTTGCATTCGAGCGCTCCGTTGTAGAGCACGTAGCGTTTGTCCGCACGCAGTCCGAGCAGGTGGCCGAGCTCTTCGTCGGAGACGATGACGCCAGCGCGCCAGCCGCTGAATTCGGAGCGCAGGCGCTGACCGAATGCGCGATACAACTCGCCCAGCGCGGCGCGCTCGCCGAGGCGTTCGCCATACGGCGGATTGCAGATCACGAGACCCGGCGCCTCGCTGTCGGCCGGGCGCTTCAAGTGTTCGGCCGACTGGCGCGCCAGATGCAGGAAACCGGCAACCCCGGCTGCCTGCGCATTGCGCTTTGCTTCGTTGAGCACATTCGGATCGTGATCGAAACCGAAGAACAGCGGTTTCAGATTGCGCAATCCATTGCCGGCACGTTCGTTCGCTTCAGTCAGCAACGCGTCCCAGG
>JBDSXV010000126.1:0-14077 GCA_039926025.1 Dokdonella sp. | reverse complement strand
GTGTTGCGATGAAGAGAAACAACTTGACGACTGCTGTCGTCGCCGGTATCGCTGGCGTCGCTGGCTTCGCGGGCCTGGCGAACGCCGTCGACCTGAACCCCGATGGTCTCGGCCAGGTTCTGATCTATCCGTACTACACGGTCAACAAGGGCCAGGACACGGTCCTCTCCGTGGTCAACACCACGGGTATCGGCAAAGCGGTCAAGGTGCGCTTCCTCGAAGGTTACAACAGCCGCGAAGTCCTCGACTTCAACCTGTACCTGTCGCCGGAAGATGTGTGGACCGCGCGCGTCAGCCAGCTGGCTGATGATGGCGGCGCCGCTGTGTACACCACCGATCACAGCTGCACGTACCCGCCGATTCCGTCGGGCGGCCAGCCGTTCCGTGCCTCGGCTTATGCCGGCGGCAGCGCGTTCCCGGCCGATGCGGGTCCGACGTCCATCACGCGTACGCGTGAGGGTTATGTCGAACTGATCGAAATGGGCGAAATCACCCCGGGCAGCAATCTCGACGACGAA
The DNA here is from genome assembly GCA_039926025.1 of Dokdonella sp. GTDB lineage: Bacteria > Pseudomonadota > Gammaproteobacteria > Xanthomonadales > Rhodanobacteraceae > Dokdonella_A. The sequence continues at coordinate 13,559 of JBDSXV010000126.1, read as the reverse complement.
ACTGTGCACGTCCAGCACGGCACGCCGAACAGCGGCGTTCCGGGTTGCGATCCGTCCGTGATCGGTAACAATGCCGGCCTCGATATCGTGGCTCCGACCGGTGGCCTGTTTGGTTCGGGCGCGATCGTCAACGTTGGTTCGGGTACGTTCTTCTCGTACAACGCTGATGCGGTCGATGGCTTCAGCACCGTCCAGTTGTTCTCCGGTTCGTCGGGTCTGACCCCGTCGCTGCAGCAGGCCAACACCGCCACGTCGGCGTTCCCGCTGGGTGCGGTTGCGTACGTGTTCACCGGTGGCGGTACGCTGCTGACGCTCGACTACGTCAATGCCATCGACGCGGTCAGCGCCGTGTTCACGGCCGATGCGATCTACAACGAGTACCTGACGGCGGCCGGCATTGGCGCGGCGACGGATTGGATTGTCACCTTCCCGACCAAGCGCTTCTACGTCGACAAGTTCTACAACCCGCTCGTTGTCGTTCCGCCGTTCCATGAGCTGTTCCATGCACCGGGCATCTCGAACGTCGAAGTCGGCATCTCGCTGTTCGATCAGGAAGAAGGCTTCACCTCGCAGCCGGACGACTTCTCGCCGCCGAATGCGGACTCGCCGTCCTCCCTGCCGTACGAAGTCAACGTGATCAGCTTCCTGACCACGGCGGCTGCCACGGCCAGCCCGGTTTCCGGCGTGTTCGGTTCGCACCTGCGTTCGAACATCCCGCCGTATGGCGATGCTGGTTGGTTGAAGCTTGACATGGCGGCGGGCGACACGATCGGTCACGCCCTGCGTCCGGCCGCGAATGGCGATGTGCTGCACGGCCTGCCGGTTACGGGCTTTGAGGCGTACAACATCATCAACGCCAATGCTGCTCCGGGCCTGCTGGCCAACTACGGTGGTCTGTTCCGTCACCGTGCGAGCCGCGCGTGCACCACCGGTGCTGTCGCTTGCTCGTAATCGTTTAGATAGTCTGTTCAGGAAAAAGGGGCCTTCGGGCCCCTTTTTTTTGATCTGCGTACCTCATTTCACGGATTTTTTCTAGCGGAGCCTGACCGCGGGGCTATAGAATGGGCTATGACAACATTTTGCCCGCAGTCGGACACGCTCATGCCCCTTCGTTCAGCCCGTACCATTGCTTCTCTCTTTAGTGTCAGCCTGCTTGCCGCCTCATCGTTCGCTGGCGCGCAGGTCACACTGAACCTGACCACGCCGCAGCAAACCAATTGCACGGCAGTCACTGACGCACAGGGCTTGCACCTGGCCGCCGGCGGCAGCAACCTGATCGGGACCGGCGTCACGCTGTCGGGCACCGGTTGCGGAGCAGTCAGCGACAACTACGCCGTAGTCGTGCAGACCCCCGCCACCGCGGTGAGCGGTACGGCATTCAATGTCGCCTGGTCCGCATCCGCACAGGCCACTCAGTGCCTCTACACCGGTACCCCGGGCGCGGCAGGCTGGCCAGTTGGAACGAGCGCATGCTCGGGTGCTGCCTGCAGCGGCAATCACAATGTGTCCGTCACGATTCCCGCGGCGGGCCAATATACCTTTGGCATGTTCTGCTCAAACGCGAGCGGATCGGCGTCAGGACAACAGACGACGGCCACGGCTCCGCCCCTTGCGCCGCAACCGGCGAATTTTGCGCTGACGGTGGCGCCGGCATCACCGGTGCTCGTCAACACGCCGTTCAACGTGTCTTGGGTGGTGTCCGGGGCCGCTACGTGCACTGCGACAGCTGATCTGAACGGCACGCCGACCACGCTGGGCGGCTGGACCAACGTCGGTACCTCGCCGACGCCGCCCCGTGTTGTGACGCCGACCGCGGCTGGCACCTATACGCTCAAACTGACTTGCACCAATGCAGCCGGATCGACTCTTTCCGCGCCGGCGACCGTTGTCGCCCAGGTCGTCAACGGTGACAACTGTATTCTCCCCGCTTCGCGCCAGTTGCTGGGGACACTCTGCTACACCTACGCGATCTCGGGTAGTTCGTGCTCCCCGAGTACGGATGTCACCAAGTTCGAGACCATCTGGGGACGTAACGCACCAGCAGGTACGCCGGTGCTGTTCCCCGGGCTGAATTACTACAACGTGATCGCCAACATGGGCGCCACGACGTATATCTCGGCGAAATTTGTGATGCCGACGTCGTTGCCAAGCAACTCAAGCGGTATTCTCGCCCACGGAGGGACGCTGCCGGGCCCGAATCTCACGATGGCGATCAGTGATACGTGTGGCGATTTCGCTCCAGCCAATACCCAATGCGGGCCGACAGCCGACGTTCCGGGCGGCGCGGGAATGGGCAAATGGAAGCTCAGCACCTATGCGACCAATGGTTGCCCGCTGGTGGCGGGCCAGACGTATTTCATCAATCTGAAGGTTACCGACCCGGCGGCTTGTGGTGCTGGAACCGCCTGTGAGATCAGTACGCAGAACAACCATACGCCCTGATCCACGGGATCAATCGGGGCGATCCTGATCGCCCCAGGAACCAGCAAACCGATCGCGGTGTCCAACCGCGATCGGTTTCTCGTTTGTTAGCCCGACGCGTTGCCGGTCTTCCACAAAACGCTGGAAGCCATGTCGTGTCTCTCGGAGTCGAGATGATCTACCAGAAATATTCAGCACCGCTCGCGGTGGTTATTGCCCTGTTGGCTGCCGGAGTCGCCAGCACGGTTTCGGCTGTGTCGCCCGATTCTCTGGCGGTGGTTGCGAGCCAAGGCGGGCAACAGCTTACCTTCGGCGACATCGACGACTCGCTCGAGCGAATACCGGCCGCTGCCCGCGCACACTTCATCGATAGTCCACGGCGAATCGAGGCATTGCTCAACAACATGCTGCTGCAAAAGCAGCTTGCCGCCCAGGCGCGTGCTGCCGGGCTCGACAAGGATCCCGAAATCGCTGCAGCAACCGGCCTCAACCAGATTGAACTGCTGGCCAAGGCGCAGATGAAACGCTTCAAGGACGGCATCAAGGTGCCGGACATGGCCGAACTCGCCAGCGAGGAATTCATCGCGCACAAGGAGCGCTATGGCACCCCCGCGATTGTTGACGTCAAGGCGATCCTCGTCTCGACGGCTTCGCGCACTGAAGACGACGCCAAGACACTGGCAACGACGATCGCCGAACAGGCGATGAAGGATCCGTCCCAGTTCGATGCCTTGATCGAGAAATATTCCGATGATCCCGACAAGGTAACGACGCATGGCGTGGTCAAGGACGCTGGCGGGGCCTTCCATGCGAGCGAGTTCGCGGCGGCTGCCAATGCGTTGCAGAATACAGGTGACATTTCGCCCGTCGTGAAGTCCACGACGGGATTCAACCTTCTGCAATTGGTGTCCAGGGTGCCGGCTCAGAAACACACGTTTGAGGAAGTGCGCGAACAGATCGTGGCGCGTCTGGGCGATGAATATACGCAGCAGCAACAAAAGGACTATATCGATGGACTGCGAAACAATCGCATCGACGCCGATCCGGACCGCGTCGCTTCGCTTCGTACGCGCTATGAGGTCGCGGCAGCCGAACCGTCGTCCGACGCGCCTGCGATCACGCACGCACTCCCCCCGGTTGCAAAACCTTTGAAGCCTGTAGCGAAGAAGCACTGACTGCAACGTGACTGCCTCCGGTTCTCCGCAGCGCACTGCGCGCGCTACGAACAGACAGCAGTCGATTGGGTACTTGCACGAGGGTAACGACATCCATCCATGTCCGTAGCTGCCCTGACCCTTCGCTTCGTTCAGCGCGAACTGCGCAATCGCTTCGCCGGCAGCTTTTCCGGAGGCCTGTGGGCGTTGTTCCAGCCGCTGCTGCAACTGGCGGTCACGAGTTTCGTATTCGTGCACGTGTTCAACGCGCGCGTGCCGGGATCGGCAGGCGTGGGCTATGTGCCGTTCCTCGCGCTCGCGCTGTGGCCTTGGGTCGCCTTCGCCGAAGCGGTATTGCGTTCGACCACGGCGATCCAGGACAACGCTGCCTTGATCGGCAAAGTTGCGCTGCCGCGCGAAGTGCTCGTGCTGGCCAGTGTGGGCACAAGCTTTGCGATACACATCACGGGCTTCCTCGCGATTGTCATGGTGCTCGCGCTGACGGGTGAGGGAATTCACTTGGGCGGCGTGCTACCGGCGCTGCTTCTCTACTTTCCGCTGGCCGCACTCGCGCTGGGCATCGCGTTGATCTGCGCTTCGATACAGGTCTTCGTGCGCGATCTGGTGCAGGCGCTCGGCCAATTGCTTCCATTGCTGATGTTCGGTGCTCCTGTCTACTACGATCGCATGCAATTGCCGGAACGGTTTCGCGCTTGGCTCGACCTCAATCCGTTCACCTTCTACGCGGAATCATTTCGTGCCTTGCTACTCGACTACGGCACCATCGATGTGCGCCAGCTGGGTATTGCCGTACTGGTGGCAGTGGTGGCATTGCTGATCGGGCATTGGCTGTTCCGACGGCTGGACCCGCATTTCGAGGATTTTCTATGAGCAATGTGCTCGTCGAAGCGCGTGGCCTCGGCAAGGCGTATCCGAAAGTTCACCGCAGCAGTGACCGCTTGCGCGCGCTTGGACGCCTGCTGTTCACCGGCACCGATGGCGATCGCATCAGCGTACTTCGAGACGTGGATCTGCACATTCGCCGTGGCGAATCGCTTGCGCTGATCGGAGAAAACGGAGCCGGCAAATCGACTCTGCTGAAGTTGATCACGGGGGTGCTTACACCGAGCGCCGGTCACGTCAAGGTGCATGGTGAAATCGGTGCGCTGCTTGAGCTGGGTGCCGGCTTCCATCCGGAGTACAGCGGGCGTGACAACGTGGTGATGTCCGCCGCGCTGCACGGTCTGAGTGGAGCGGAGCTGCAGCAGCGACTACCCGAAATCATCGCGTTCGCCGACATCGGCGACTATATCGACGAGCCGGTCAAACACTATTCTTCCGGCATGGTCGTGCGCCTGGGCTTTGCTGTGATTGCCGCGTTGAAGCCGGACCTGCTCGTCACTGACGAAGTACTTGCCGTCGGGGATGAATCGTTCCAGAAAAAGTGCGTGCAATGGATGAAGGACTACCTCGATGGAGGTGGCACTCTGATCCTCGTTTCGCACAGCATGTACCACGTGCAGAAGCTGTGTCGGCACGCATGCTGGCTGCAAGGCGGTGCGATTGCGATGAGTGGCGATGTGTTCGAGGTCAGCCAGGCCTATCTCGCCTATCACGAAAGGAAATCCGCGCCTACGCGCGAATCGCAAGCAGCACGCGGCAGCCTGGAGTTCAGCGTCCTCGATGTGTCCCTCAATGGCATGCCAGGCGAGAGTCCGCTGATGCTCGACAGCGGTGCCACGCTGCAGGTGCGCGCGCGCATCTATTCGCGCGACGGGCGGGTTCCCTGCCTTGCGATTGGCATTGCGCGCTCCGACGGTACGCCCGTCTACGGCGTGAGCACCGACATGGACGACTGCGCGCCCCAACGCAGTGCTGACAACGAATACGCCAGCGAGCTCGAATTCAGCGACCTGGCTTTGTTGCCCGGAAGCTACACCGTACGCGTGCACCCATTGGATTCCGAGGGCGTGCGCGTGTTCGACACGGTGGAACGTGGATTGATCGTGCGTGGCGCGTCTCGCGAATTCGGCCTGGTCCGCCTCGCGCACCGCTGGAAACAGGACGATTCGGGAAGCGGCGTCGCATGAACGACGACGACGCCCTCGAGTTTACCGGCGAACGATTCACACCCGAGTGCGTGCGCGAGATCTGGTACGAGCACTGGCATCGCTACGTGTTTGCGCGTGGATTTTCTGCGGGCAAACGTGTACTGGATGCGGCTTGTGGCGAAGGCTACGGTTCTGCCTTGCTCGCCGACAATGCGGCCGAGGTAACGGGCGTCGATGTCGATCAGGCATCCATCGCACACGCGCGCGCGCGCTACGCGTCGAAACCACGCCTGCGCTATGAATGTGCCGACGCCACGGCGTTGCCCTACGCTGACGGTGCATTCGATCTCGTCGTTTCGTTTGAAACGCTGGAGCATCTGCTGGCGCAGGCGCAACTGCTCGCCGGATTTGCGCGCGTTCTTGCCGACGACGGTGTGTTGCTCATTTCATCGCCGGACAAGCGCACCTATGGCGAGTTGGCGGGGTTTCGCAACGAATTTCACGTGCGCGAGCTGTATCGCGAGGAATTGCTCGAACTTCTGCAGCCGCACTTCGCGCATATCCGTCTGTACGCGCAGAAGCTGTTGTTCCAGTCCGTCCTGTGGGCGCTGGATTCGCCGGCGGGACAGGCCGAGGTTGCGACGGCAGCGCAGGGCGATGGCGCGACTGCCGCCGGTTTCGACTATGCGCCCATGTACTACATCGCCGTCTGCTCGCGCCAGCCCCTGCCGGACACGTTGCCGGCGCTGTCGCTGTTCGGTGACCGCGAAGAGTCCCTCTACACGCATTACAATCACGAAATCCGCAAGAACATGAGTGCCGGCATGCGCATTGCCGAACTCGAGGCGGAAGTGAAGCAGCTCCAAGCCCGCGTGCCGATGACACCCATCCAGGACATTGCGCCACAACGCCGTGAATGGCGTTGGTGGCGTCGCAACCGATAGATCGAATGAACAGCACCGACCTCCACTACCAGATCAACTACGGCAGCTTTGGTGCCGCACCGTTGCCCGCGCGTATCGATCCGGATGCGCCCCTGTACGCATCTGAAGACGGCGTCGTCGCGTCACTGTCGAACAGTGAATGCATCTTCCAGGTCAGGCGCAGTGGTGACACGCATGTGATGACCTTCCAGGTCTTGCAAGCGCTCGACCAGAGTCGCGAGTTCCGCAGTCTGGACGAACACGTTGCGCGTATCCTTGCAACCGTTCCCGGGCTGCAGTCGCAACGCGAAGGGGTCGTGCGCGTACTGGAGGACCTGATCCAGCGTGGCCTGCTCGTTTCCGATCGCGTCTTCCTGCAACGCGCCGCGGCGTCCGCCTCGCCTGAGCCCGCGCCGCTGCGCGCGATATTCATTCGCGCGTGCGATCGTCCGGACCAGCTCGCGCACCTGCTCGATTCACTGGCCGAATACGAGCGTCGCTTTCGCGCCAACCGCCATTACGTCTTGCTCGACGATTCCAGCACGCGTGAAGCGACCAACCGTCACCGTGACCTGTTGCGAGAATTCGCCCGTGCGACGGGCTGCAAGCTGAGCTATGTCGGTTCGTCCGAAAGCGAGCGTCTGGTCGCCAGGATCGCCCGCGCCGTGCCGCAGGCGGCAGCGATCCTGCCGCATCTTCTGGCGCGTGGCGACGCGAGTGACCGTTTCGGTGGCGGTCGTGCCTGGAACCTCGCCTTGCTGCTGTCCGCGGGCGCGCGCATGGTTCTGCTCGATGACGATCACCGCTTGCCATTGCGCAGCCCGGATGATGCGCGCAGTGGATTCGATCCGAATCCGGCAGCGGAGCCCTATACGCAGTTCTACCGCAACATGGAGAACGCACTTGGCGCCGGACAGGAAGTCGAAGGCGATCCGTTCGAACTTCATCTCGAAGCCGCAGGCCGACCGCTCGGCGCATTGACCGGCAGCGCACGTTATGCGATCGAACGCGAGTCGCTGCGCGGCCTTTCCTTGAGCCGGCTTGATCACCTGCGCGGTGATGCGCCCATTCTTGCCACTCAGCATGGCAGCTACGGCAGCTCGCGTACGGAATCGGGTTTGTGGCTGTATCAGTTGCCCGCCGCGGGTCGCGCAGATTTCGTGCGGGACCGCGACAGCTATCTGCGCAACGTCGAAGCAGGCAGCATATGGTACGGCTACCGCCAGGCGCGTGCGACGGCGGCGACGACGTTCACGCCCTTTGCACTGGACAATTCCGTGCTGCTGCCGTGCACGAATCCTTTCGGTCGCGGCGAAGATGCACTTTTCTCGCGCGTGACCGAGCTTTGTCATCCGGGCGCATTGATGCTGGAGTTGCCGGTCGCGATCGGCCACGTGCAGGAGGCGCAGCGCAAGCGCTCGCCGCGCACGCTTGCTGCGCACACGCCACGCTTCAATTATTTCGTCAGCGATTTCGTGCAACGGCAATTGCCGGACTTCAACGCGAAGGATCCCGCACAGCGACTCAGCCTGCTCGCGGCGCATCTGCGCGACGTCGGCGCTGCTGACGATGGCGGCTGTCTGCGTCAGCTGCGCGACTATCTCGCATACGCGCGCGCAGATCTGATCGAGCGGCTGCAAAACCAGTTCGAGAGCGCGCAGGACGCACCCGTGTACTGGCAGGCGGACGTTCGTTCGATCATTGAAGCGAACGGGCGTGCACTGATCGCGAAGGATCCCCCGCGCCTCGGTGACTGGCCCGCTGCTGACGAGGCAGATTGCGTCAAGCGGCTGCGCGAAGAAACCACGCAGCTTGCGACTGCCTACGACGCCTGGCCGGCCGTTTGGGCCTACGCACGTGAGCAAGGCGAGCGGCTGCTCGGCGCGATTTGAGCGCGAAGCATCCGGGAACCCAACACGTGGTCGACGGACTGACCAGCATCGTCGTCGTCGCGGCCGACAGTGGTCCCCTGCTGCAGGCTTGCATCCATTCTGCGCTCGAATCGAACGCGCACATCGAAGTCATCCTTGTCGACAATGCTTCGCGCGATGGCGAAGTCGAACGTGCGGCCAAGCAACATGCGCACGACCCGCGCCTGCGCGTGCTGCACAACCATGCCAACATCGGCTTCGGCCCGGCGTGCAATCGCGGCGCCGCGCTGGCGCAAGGCGCTGCGCTGCTGTTCCTCAATCCCGATTGTGATTTGCGCGCGGATACCGTTGCAATCCTTCATCGAACCCTGCTGGCCGATGCGCGCATCGGCGTACTCGGCGTGACCGTGTGCAATCCCGACGGATCGCCCGCACGTGGCAATCGGCGCCGCGACCCAAGTTTGCGTCGCGCGCTTGCAAGCCTGACCGGGCTTGCCCGCTGGGAGCGTCGCTGGCCCAGGTTCGCCGGCGTTGAAATGCCAAGTGTCGGGACACGTGACGATATCGAGTTCGTCGAAGCCGTTTCCGGCGCCTGCATGGCCATGCCGCGTGTTGCGTTCGAACGTGTCGGCGGCTTCGACGAAGCCTATTTTCTGCATGTCGAAGACCTCGACTTGTGTCGACGCGTGCGTGCTGCCGGCTTTCACGTAGCGATCGCGCATCCGCTGCGCGTGCAGCATGTGCAAGGCAGCTCGAGTCGCAGCCGCCCGCTGTTCGTCGCGCGCCACAAGCATCGGGGCATGTGGCGATATTTCCGCCGCTTCGATCCAGCGGCCCGCAATCCACTGCTGCGCAGCGTCGTATGGCTCGGCCTGTGGTCGCACTTCCTGGTGAAGGCGCCCGTGCTGGGATGGCGCTGGCTGGCGAATCGCCAGCGTTGACCCGGGCGCTGCGCTGTTGCAGGCGTGTGCTTGGGCATGTTCGATCGCACGGGTTCGATATGCGCGCGCACTTGCGCAACAATGCGCATCAATCTGCAGCCGAGGCGTCGCAATGATCCACGAAATCCTCAGGATGGGCGATCCGCGCCTGCTCCGTGTGGCGGCTCCGGTTGAACAATTCGACACGCCGCAGCTGCGCGCGCTGATCGCTGACATGTTCGAGACAATGCACGATGCCGGTGGTGTCGGCCTCGCGGCACCGCAGATCGGCGTCGATCTGCAGCTGGTGATTTTCGGGTTCGACAGCAGTGAACGCTACCCGGATGCGCCGGCGGTTCCCCGTACGATCCTGCTGAACCCCCTTGTCACACCACTTTCCGACGCGCGTGAAGAAGGCTGGGAAGGTTGTCTCTCCGTGCCGGGCCTGCGCGGCGTGGTCGAGCGGTGGTCGTCGATACGGTATGCCGGATACAGCCCGGAAGGAGAGCCTGTCGATCGCGTTGCCGAGGGTTTCCATGCGCGAGTCGTACAGCATGAGTGCGACCATTTGATCGGCAAGCTGTATCCGATGCGTATCACCGACTTCTCGCGCTTCGGCTATACCGACGTGTTGTTTCCAGGCATGGACCCAGGCGTCGACGAATAAGCGACGCCAGGTGGGAGCACTGTCTGTGGGAGCGGCTTTATGCGGGAGCGACTTTATGCGGGAGCGACTTCATGTGGGAGCGACTTCATGTGGGAGCGGCTTCAGCCGCGATGCTCTTGTCCTGTGGCCCAAAGCATCGCCGCTGAAACCGCTCCCAGAAACAGCGTTCGATATCAGCGGTAGCGGTTGATCTCGTCGCGCAACGCCTGCGCAGCTTTGCGCGCAGCTTGTGCGAAATCCTCGCCGTTGCCTGCATACAGAATCGCGCGCGACGAGCTGACCATCAGCCCGCGCCCATCGGTCGCCTTGCCATGGCGCACAACCGCCTCCACGTCGCCGCCTTGCGCACCGATACCCGGCACCAGTAACGGCATGTCGCCGACGCGCTGACGCACATCCGCAATTTCCTGCGGATACGTTGCGCCGACGACGAGCGCGCAGTTGCCGTTTGAATTCCAGTCGCGCGCGACCATGTCGGCCACGTGCTGGTAGAGCTTGCGCTCGCCGTCACTTTGGTCGCCGATGAGAAGATCCTGCAGATCGCGTGCGCCGGGATTGGACGTGCGACAGAGGATGATCACGCCCTTGTCGGCACGGTCCAAATACGGCTGCGCCGAATCGCGGCCAAGGTAGGGATTTACCGTGACCGCATCGGCACCGTAGCGATCAAATGCTTCGATCGCATAGTTCTGTGCGGTTGAACCGATATCGCCGCGCTTGGCGTCAAGGATGACCGGCACGCCCGGATGCTGCGCGTGGACATGCGCGATCAAACGCTCCAATGCATCTTCCGCCGCCAACGCGGCGAAGTGCGCAATCTGCGGTTTGAATGCGCAAACAAGATCCGCAGTGGCGTCGACAATCGCACGGCAAAACGAGAACACCGCGTCGGGGTCACCGCGCAAGGGCGCAGGAAACCGCGCGGGCTCCGGATCGAGCCCCACGCAGACGAGGGAGTCGTTGCGTTGCCACGCTTGCGCCAATGCCCGAGTGAAGCTCATCGCGATTCGCGCCTCTGACCTCAGACCAGTTTCTTGTAGCGCAGGCGATGCGGCTGTGAAGCGTCGTCGCCGAGACGGCGCTTCTTGTCTTCCTCGTACTCCTTGTAGTTGCCGGGGAAGAATTCCACGTGCGAGTCGCTTTCGAAGGCGAGGATATGCGTGGCGATGCGGTCGAGGAACCAGCGATCATGCGAGATCACGAACACATTGCCGGGGAATTCGAGCAGCGCATCCTCCAGCGCGCGCAGCGTCTCGATATCGAGATCGTTCGAGGGTTCATCGAGCAGCAGCACATTGCCACCCTGCAGCAGGGTCTTGGCCAGATGCAGTCGGCCGCGCTCGCCACCCGACAGCGTGCCGACCAGTTTCTGCTGATCCGGGCCGCGGAAATTGAAGCGGCCGAGGTACGCTCGCGACTGGATCTCGATGCCGTTGATGTTGAGAATGTCGGCGCCGCCGGAGATTTCCTGGAACACGTTGTGCGTCCCCTCGAGCTTCTCGCGACTCTGGTCGACGTAGGCGATCTTGACCGTCTGGCCCTTGCTGATCTCGCCCTTGTCCGGTTTTTCCTGGCCGGTGATCATCTTGAACAGGGTCGACTTGCCAGCGCCGTTCGGGCCGATGATGCCGACGATCGCACCCGGCGGTGCGCTGAAGCTCAAGTCGTCAATGAGCAGGCGATCACCGAACGACTTCGTCACGCCCTTGAAGTCCATCACCGAATTGCCAAGGCGTTCGCCCGGCGGAATGAAGATTTCGTTGGTCTCGTTGCGCTTCTGGTAATCGACTGCCTGCAATTCCTCCATGCGCGCAAGACGTGCCTTGCCCTTGCTGCGGCCGCCCTTGGCGTTGCTGCGCGCCCATTCGAGCTCGCGCTGGATCGCTTTCTGGCGGGACTTTTCCCCCGACTCTTCCTGCTTAAGGCGCTCGTCCTTCTGCTCCAGCCACGAGGAGTAGTTGCCTTTCCACGGAATACCGCGACCGCGATCGAGTTCGAGGATCCACTCGGCTGCGTTGTCGAGGAAGTAGCGATCATGCGTAACCGCGACGACGGTGCCCGGGTAGTCGTGCAGGAAGTGTTCGAGCCATTCGACCGACTCGGCATCGAGATGGTTGGTCGGTTCGTCGAGCAGCAGCATGTCGGGCTTCGACAGCAGCAAGCGGCATAGCGCGACACGGCGCTTCTCGCCACCCGACAGCTTGCCGACGACCGCTTCCCACGGCGGCAGCCGCAACGCATCGGCCGCGACTTCGAGCTGACGCTCCAGCGCGTGCGCATCGTTCGCTGCGAGCAGATTCTCAAGGCGTTGCTGCTCGGCAGCGAGCTTGTCGAAGTCCGCACCTTCCTCGGCGTAGGCGGCATACACCTCGTCGAGGCGCTGCTGCGCGCCAATGATCTCGGCTACGCCTTCCTCGACAACCTGACGCACGGTCTTTTCCGGATCGAGTTTCGGTTCCTGTTCGAGGAAGCCGATCTTCGTGCCCGGGTTAGGGCGTGCCTCGCCGACGAATTCGGTGTCCGTGCCGGCCATGATGCGCAGAACCGTCGATTTGCCGGCGCCGTTCACGCCGAGCAGGCCGATCTTCGCGCCCGGATAGAACGACAGCGAAATGTCCTTGATGATCTGGCGTTTCGGCGGGACGACCTTGCTGACGCCGATCATCGTATAGATGTATTGCATGTTTGCTCCGGGCGAAAGACGCACCGACGCAGTCGATCGCGCCGAGTGGGTAAGACAGGGAAAGGCGCCCATTATCGCCGATCGCCGGGCGGAGCGTCATGCCTTTTGCAGCGCCGCTTCGGGCGGAGCCCGAGCAGCCTTGGCTGCCCGGAGCGGCCTTTGTGGGAGCGGCTTCAGCCGCGATGCTCCTGCTTGCAGCAGTGGCTCAGAGCATCGCGGCTGAAGCCGCTCCCACGAAAGCATCCAGCGGATGTCGCGAAATTGCCTTCGCACCGGTCACAAACCGGTAAAATGCGCGTTCCCCCGGCCCCGAAGGTACCCGCTGATGTTCTCCAAGGATGCACGTATCGAAGGTTTCGACCCCGAACTCGCCAAGGCGATCGCATCGGAGCGCCAGCGTCAGGAAGACCACGTCGAACTGATTGCGTCGGAGAACTACGCCAGCCCGCGCGTGCTCGAAGCACAGGGCTCGGTATTGACCAACAAGTACGCGGAAGGCTATCCGGGCAAGCGCTACTACGGCGGCTGCGAATACGTGGATATCGCCGAAGCGCTCGCCATTGAACGTGTGAAGCAACTGTTCGATGCCGACTACGCAAACGTGCAGCCGCATTCGGGCTCGCAGGCCAACCAGGCCGTCTATTTCGCGCTGCTGAATCCGGGCGACACGATCCTCGGCATGAGCCTCGCCCACGGTGGCCATCTGACCCACGGCGCCAAGGTCAACCTCAGCGGCAAGATCTTCAACGCGGTGCAGTACGGCGTCGATGCGAGCGGCCTGATCGACTATGACGAGGTGCAGCGCCTCGCCACGGAGCACAAGCCGAAGATGCTGATCGGCGGCTTCAGCGCGTATTCCCAGGTAGTCG
>JBDSXV010000125.1:0-11932 GCA_039926025.1 Dokdonella sp. | reverse complement strand
GCTCGATCGACTGGGGCTGCTCGTCTGTCTCCAGCGTCACCGCGACCGCTCGTGGTTTGGTCCCGCTGGTGGCTGGCACGGTTCCGGCGAAGTACGCTCCGGCCGAGTGCCGTTGATCTGATCGAGCGCCGGCTCGTGGTTTGAGCCGCAACGATCCGATTCCAGAAGCCCCGCTTTTGCGGGGCTTTTTTTTGGGCACGTACGGGCGTCCATGTGTGCCGCTATCGTCTATTCGTGCCTCGCCTGGTGCTGTCGGCAGTGCGCTGGCCGCGTTCCTCGCTGCGGCAGTGCATTGCGCACGCCACTCGCGCCACCTAGGATCGGTCGATGATCCCGACTCCACCAACGCGCCCTCGCAGCCTTTGGCTGTTGATTGCTGCATTCCTGATCGTCTGCCTCGCCTATTGGCCCGGACTTAACGGCAGCTGGTTCTTCGACGACTACCCGAATATCGTCGACAACGCCGATGTGCAGCCGCAGAGGCTCGGTTTTGCCGAGCTTGTCAATGCCGCGCTGTCGTCGCCCGCGAGTGATTTCAAGCGTCCGCTGGCTTCGCTGAGTTTCGTTTCCAACCACGCCTTGGGCGGCCTCGACCCCTTTGGGTGGAAGCTCACGAATCTTGCGCTGCACCTGCTCAATGGGCTGATGGTATTCCTGTTGGCGCGCGCATTGTTCGCCGCCAGCGCCACGTACAACCGAGCGATCGCGCGCGCTGACCTCACTGCTGTCGCCATCGCGGCGGCGTGGATGCTGCTGCCGATCAACCTGACAGCCGTGTTGCTGGTCGTGCAGCGCATGGAAAGCATGGCCAATTTATTTGTCCTGCTCGGCCTGCTTGGCTATGTGCGTGGGCGACAACGCATGCTGCAGCCCGGTCCGCCGACCGGCGCTGGTTGGTGCATTGCCAGCCTGATCCTGCCTACCGCGGTCGGGGTCATGGCAAAGGAGTCGGCAGTGCTCTTGCCGCTGTATGCGATGTTGATCGAATGGGTCGTCTTCGGCTTCCGCCGCGCCGCGACGGGCGAGGAGATCGATCGTCGTCTGCTCGCGCTGTTCGCCTGTGTACTGGCCCTGCCAGCCGCAGCAGGACTCGCCTGGTTATTGCCGGGCCTGCTGCGAACCGAAACCTGGGCCACACGCGATTTCACCCTGGGCATGCGCCTGCTCACGGAGAGCCGGATCATCGTCGACTACATCGGTTGGACGCTGCTGCCGATACCGCAGTCACTGAGCTTCTATCACGACGACTTCGCGATCTCGAAAAACCTCTCGTCGCCGTGGACGACACTTGCATGCGTCGCAACGATTGGCGCCCTGCTGACGACGGCCGTCCATTTGCGCAAACGCCAGCCCCTCGTGGCCCTGGGCATCTTGCTGTACTTCGGCGGTCATCTGCTCACCGGCACGGTCCTGCCGCTGGAGCTGGTCTACGAACACAGAAACTATTTCCCGAGCTTTGGCCTGCTACTCGCAGTCGTGCCACTGCTGGTCGCGCCAACGCCGGCGTTTGCGTTCGCGCGCCACTCGTTGGTATGCCTCCTGCTGCTGTGGTGGACGGGCATGACTGCCCTGACAGCACGTGCATGGGGCGAGCCGCTGCGTCTCGCCACCGAACTTGCCGTGCGCGCACCACAATCGCCGCGCGCGCAGTTCGGTCTGGGCTACGAACTGCTGCGGCATAGCGGCTACGATCCCGCGTCGCCGCTGCTGGAGCAGGGCTACGCAGCGTTGCAGCGCGCGTCGCTGATGCCCGCATCGTCGATTCTGCCCGAACAAACGATGATCCTCACTGCCAGCCTGATGCATCGTCCCGTGGACGAGCGCTGGTGGGACCGCCTGGTCGAAAAGCTCAAGGCGCGCGTGCCGGATGCGCAAGCCGTCAGCGCCCTTGGTGCATTGACGCGCTGCGTTCGCGATCATGATTGCGATCTACCGCGCGAGCGCATGCTGGCTGCTTTTGAAGCAGCGCAATCGCACCCACAGTCAGATGCACGCCTGCTGGCGATTTACAGTGACTATGCCTGGAACGTGCTCGGAGACCGCGCGCTGGGCGAGCGCGTGGCCGCGGCCGAAGTGGCGGCACAACCGGGCAACGCCGACGCGCGCATTGCGTTGGCGCGGATGCATATCGTGCTTGGCCGGCCGGACAAGGCGCTTGAGCAAGTGCAGGCGCTCAGACGCTTGAACTGGACTGGCCGACTGGACGCGCCGATCGCGCAATTGCAAGGACTGATTGACGCCCGCATGCCCGCGCCGCCGGTTCCGTAAACCGCCAGCCCACGGTGCCGACCAGGCAGGCGGGCGGGCTGAATGATGACGCGCGACGCAATGTTGCGCACACTGCGGGCGCGGATCATTTGCGCTGCTGCTTGGGCAGCCTTGATTCGGGCGCTTTCGGGATCGCTGCCGAATGGCGATGACGCCACTGACACGTGCGGGAAGAGGACGCTTTTCATTGAGTGACCGAACCGAATTCCCTTTGGTCAGTATCGGCATGCCCGTCTACAACGAGGCGCGTTTCATCGACGCAAGCCTGACGTCGCTGCGCCGTCAGGACTATCCGAACCTGGAGATCCTGATCTGCGACAACGCCTCGACCGACGACACGGTGGCAATCTGCGAGCGGCACGCTGCTGCCGATGCACGCATCCGCATCGAACGCTGGAGCGAAAACCGCGGCGCTATCGCGAACTTCCAACGCTCACTGGATCTCGCGAAGGGCATCTATTTCATGTGGGCTTCCGGACATGACGTGTGGACGGACAATCTCGTCTCCGCCTGCGCCGCCCTGTTGAATGCAAACGATGGCGCCAGCATCGCCTTCGGCACGTCGAACTGGATCGATGGCGACGGACGCACGCTGGCGCGCGTGTCAGGCTGGACCGATACGCGCGGCGTCGCGCCGGCAGCTCGCCTGCTCGGCGTTTTCTGGGGCAACATGCATCCCATCCTCGGGCTGATCCGCACGACGCATCTTCGCTCCTGCCCGCCGATGCCGAATATCACGGGCTGCGATCTGGTCGTGCTGGCCGAGCTCGCCCTGCGCGGCGATTTCATCCATGCCACCGACGCGCTCTGGTCGAGGCGCGAGTTTCGTGTTGAAACGCGTTACGAAGACAAGTTGCGGCGCTACGCGTCAGCCACCACGGGGATCGGGCGATCGCGCTTTCAGCGCGCGTTTCCGCTGGTGAATCTGCCCATCGCGCTGATGCGGGTGGTCATGCGTTCGACTCTGACCATCGTCGACAAGATGCTGCTGCTGCCGGTGCTGCTGGTTTCGTTTCCGTTGCGTTACCGCATAGGTCGGCGCGCAAAAGTCGAATGAACGCATGAACCGGGAAACTCTGACAAGCGCGACCAGGCGCGTGGTGAGCGCCTCGCAATGGTTGTTCGGGCCGGTCGCATTGCTGTTCCTTGTCTTTGCGGGCTGGCGCGCACGCACTGTCGTTGCGTCCGTGTTCGAGCAAGCCAACGCCTTGATGCTTCTGGTGGTCATCGGTTTGTGGGCGTCGCTGCACCTGCTCACACCGGCCCTGAGCCGCATCATGCTGCTGGAGGGCGGCGCGGACGTCAGCTACCGTTCGCTGCTCGAAATCCACGTCGGCCGATTGCCGGCTCGTTACCTGCCAGGCGGCATTTGGCATACGGTTTCGCGCGTCATCGATTTGCGTGCCCGCGGGGTCTCGCGCGCGCAGTTGTCGATCATGGTCTTGCTGGAAAACAGCGTGCCTCTGGCGATCGCGGTTGCGCTAGGCGGGCTGTGTCTTTGCAACAGCGACAGCGCAGGCTGGCTCGCGCTCACGGCCGCGCTCGGCGGATTGTTGCTGCTGGCCTGCCCCTGGCTCTGGCTGCGTCATCGGAGTCTTGCGCAAGGTGGATCATTCCGCGCTCGCAGCTATCTCAGGCTGATCGCACTGACCGCGCTGTTCTGGATCGGTGCGGCAACCGCGTTCTACTGCTTCTGGTCCGCATTTCCTCAGGCCCGCGGCGCGGTATCCATCTTGCAGATCTACGGCACCTATCTCCTCGCTTGGTCTGCCGGATTCGTCAGCGTGTTTGCTCCCCAGGGTATCGGCGTCTTTGAATCGGTGGCGGCCGTGTTTCTGCGCGGGTCACTCGCATTCGCCGACGCCGCTGTTCTGGTCGCCGGTTTTCGCGTCACGATTCTCGCGGCCGACATGCTGGCCTTTGGTGTTCTGCTCGCTGTCCGCCGAGTTCGCAGCTCACGGCGTCGATCTCGTTGACAGCCTCTTGGACGCTCGGCTCTAATCGAAAGACACTGACAGTCGCCACGATCAGGATCGCTCGTGCGTTTGCTCGCAGGCCGCGATGTCGGAGCCGAAGCACAGCCCCACTGACGGAGAATCGCAGGCATGAAAGCAGTGATCCTCGCCGGCGGATTGGGCACGCGGATCAGCGAGGAGTCTTCGCTGCGCCCGAAACCGATGATCGAGATTGGCGGCATGCCGGTGCTCTGGCATATCCTCAAGATCTATTCGCATCACGGCATCAACGATTTCGTGATCTGCCTGGGCTACAAGGGCTATCTGATCAAGGAATACTTCGCCAACTATTTCCTGCACATGTCGGATGTAACGATCGACTTGCGCAGTAACAGCATGGACGTGCACCACAAGCACGCCGAACCCTGGCGTATCACGCTTGTCGACACGGGCACTGAAACCCAAACCGGCGGCAGACTCAAACGGGTCGCCGGCTATCTCGACGAAGATGCTTTCTGTTTCACCTACGGCGACGGGCTCTCGGACGTCGATGTGGCCGCGACCATTGCGTTCCATCGTGAAAAGCGAGCACTCGCCACCGTTTGCGCGGTGCAGCCACCCGGGCGCTTCGGCGCGCTCGACATCAACGAAGACAGGATCACGCGCTTCGAGGAAAAACCGTCGGGTGATGGCACCTGGATCAATGGTGGGTTTTTCGTCCTCGAACGTGGCGTCATCGACTACATCGACGGTGACGATAGCGCCTGGGAACGAGGCCCGCTCGAAACACTTGCGCGCGAGCACCAGTTGTCGGCCTATCGTCACAGCGGCTTCTGGCAGCCGATGGACACGCTGCGCGACAAGACCCGGCTGGAAGAACTCTGGCGCAGCGGCATGGCGCCATGGAAGGTCTGGTCTTGAAGCGACTTTTCCACGGTGCCTTTGCGGGCACTCGCGTGTTGGTGACCGGCCATACCGGCTTCAAGGGCTCGTGGCTGTGCCTCTGGCTGCAGGCGTTGGGGGCTGAAGTCATCGGCTTCGCGCTGCCACCCGCCACAGAACCTGCGCACTGGTCGCTGCTCCAGTTGGAGGGCGTGCAAGAATGGATGGTTGATCTTCGCGATCCTACTGCCATTCGCAGTGCGCTCAACGAAGCGCAGCCGCAGGTCATCTTCCACCTCGCCGCGCAGTCGCTGGTACGCCGCAGCTATGACGCGCCGGTCGAGACGTTCGCGACCAATGTCACCGGCCTGGTGAATCTGTTCGAAGGAATACGCGCGTGCGCATCCGTGCGTGCGGTCGTCAACGCGACCACCGACAAGGTGTATCAGGATCACGCAACCCTTGGTGGCTACAACGAAAAAGATCCGTTGGGCGGACACGATCCTTACAGCACTTCGAAGGCCTGTGCGGAACTCGTCAGTGAATGCTATCGCAAGAGCTATTTCAGCGGCGTCAGCCAGCACGCTGCGCGCGTCGCCACCGCACGCGCTGGCAACGTGATCGGAGGCGGCGACTGGGCCGATGAGCGCCTGGTGCCTGATCTCGTTCGCGCAGCTGCGGCGGGAACGCCTCTGCGCATTCGCCATCCCGATGCTGTGCGCCCGTGGCAACACGTACTCGAACCCTTGTCGGGTTATCTGCAGCTTGGCCAACGCCTGCTTGCCGGCGAAGCGATCGAAGGCGGATGGAATTTCGGCCCAGCGCGCGATGCAACCTTGCCCGTCCGCGAGCTCGCCGCGCGACTGCTGGCGCGTTGGCCCGGTGTCCGCATCGAATTGGCAACGGGCCAGCATCCCCACGAAGCGGCCTTGCTGACCCTTGATTGCAGCAAGGCTGCACGTGAACTCGGTTGGCGTCCGGTCTGGGATGCCGAGGTGACCATCCAGCGTACGATCGACTGGTACCGCGCGTTCCATGACAGCGGCCATCTGCGCAGCACGGACGACCTGTGCAACTACGTCGCCGATGCGCGCAACGCGGGGCTTGAGTGGGCACGCATGGCATGAGCCCGATGAAACTGCATCCAACGAGGTTGGGCGGCTTGACCGTGATCGAGACGACACCCGTCGACGATATGCGCGGCCGTTTCGTGCGCGTGTTCTGCGAGGACGAACTCGTCGCGTTGCGACCCGCCCTGCATTTTCCGCAAATCAACCTGTCAACTTCCTTCGCGCGTGGAACCGTACGTGGCATGCATTTCCAGCGTCCACCCGCCGCTGAGGCCAAGCTGATCCGATGCGTGCGAGGTCGCGTGCTTGACGTTGCGGTCGACGTGCGCGCCGGCTCGCCGACATTCCTGCAGTGGCAGGGAATCGAACTCGATGCGGATTCGCCTCGACAGATCTTCATTCCCGAAGGTTTCGCACACGGCTTTCAGGCACTCACGGACGATGTGCAACTGCTCTACCTGCACACCTCGCGCTGGTGCTGCGAACATGAAACCACCTTGCGCCACGACGACCCCGCACTCGCCATCACATGGCCGCTGCCCGTGACGCAGGTCTCGGACAAGGACCGCCGGGCACCTCTGCTCGATGTCGCGTTTGCAGGGGTCGCTGCATGAAGTGCCGTTTTTGCGCCGCGACTCTCGACGATCCCCTGCTCGACAACGTGTTCGTCGATCTCGGCGCTGCGCCGCCATCGAACGCTTTCCTCTCGCTCGATGCGTTGTCGAAACCCGAACTGCACTTCCCGCTCAAGCTCCACACCTGTCCGCAGTGTCTGCTGGTGCAGGTGGATGAAGTGCAGGCGCACGCTGCGCTGTTCACATCCGACTATGCCTACTTTTCTTCGTACTCCGCATCGTGGCTCGCACACTCGGAACGCTACGTTGAACGCGCAGTGTCACGACTCGGCCTCGACCAAGACAGCCTCGTGGTCGAGATTGCCTCGAATGACGGCTATCTGTTGCAGTATGTTCGCGCGCGCGGCATCCCCTGTGTAGGCATCGAACCGACGGCAGGAACCGCCGAGGTCGCGCGCAGCAGGAACGTCGACACGATCGTCGAATTCTTCGGCCACGACTTCGCCCGTCGTTTCGTCGCGGACCGCCGTCACGCCGACCTCATCATCGCCAATAACGTGCTTGCCCACGTGCCGGATCTCAACGATTTCGTCGCTGGAATGGCCGAGGCGCTGGCGCCGCAAGGCGTGATCACCGTCGAATTCCCGCACCTGATGCAACTGGTCGCACAGCGCCAGTTCGACACGATCTATCACGAACATTTTTCATACTTTTCGCTGCACACGGTGCGCTCGGTGTTCGACGCACACGGGCTGGATATCTGGGACGTCGAGGCCTTGCCGACCCACGGGGGCTCCCTGCGGATCTGGGCGTCGCATGCCGGCAGTGAGCATCGGAATGCTGCCTCGGTCGCTACGGTGCTTGCAGACGAGGACGCAGCAGGCATGCGCGCGATGGACTACTACCGCGGCTTCCAGGCGGAGGCTGACGCCGTCAAGAATGGCCTGCTCGATTTCCTGCTGCAACAGCGCCGCGCAGGCCGCACGGTGGCCGGCTACGGCGCCGCGGCCAAGGGCAACACACTGCTCAATTACGCGGGCGTGCGTCCGGATCTGCTGCCCTACGTCGTCGATGCCTCGCCGCACAAGCAAGGGCGCTACCTGCCCGGCTCGCGCATTCCGGTGGTTGCCGAAGAGCACCTGCGCGCGCAGCGACCCGACACGGTGCTGATCCTGCCGTGGAATCTGCGCACTGAAATTGCCGGCCAGCTGGACTACATCCGCGCCTGGGGCGGCCGCTTTGCGACGGCTGTCCCCACCATGGACATCGATTGAGCATGCGCGTTGCAGTTACCGGCGCCAGCGGCTTCATCGGCAGGCACGTGGTGCGCGCGCTGCGCGCTCGCGGAACCGAAGTGATCGCGATCTCGCGCCACCCCGACCCATCACTTGACGGCGCCGTGACACCCCGTGCATTCGACATCGCGGACGTGGATGAAGGCGTGCTGGATCGAATCGGCAGGCCAGACGCCCTACTGCACCTGGCTTGGGGAGGGCTTCCAGACTATCGCTCGATGCAGCACCTCGAGCGCGAATGGCCGATGCATGCGGCCTTCCTTGAATCCTGCGTTCGTTCCGGCCTCACGCGTGTTGTCGTTGCGGGCACCTGCCTTGAATACGGCATGCAATCGGGCGAACTCGGCGAAGACGTTCCAGCCGCGCCTGCAACCGCGTATGCCGCGGCCAAGAATCAGTTGCACAACCACCTGTTGGCGTTGCGCGATCAATTCGGATTCGGCTTGAGCTGGCTTCGCCCGTTCTACCTCTACGGTCCCGGACAGGCGCGAACATCGCTTTACTCGCAACTGCGCGCCGCAGTTGCATCCGGCAGGGAAAGCTTCGACATGTCGGCCGGTAGCCAGGTACGCGACTTCCTCGCCATCGAAGTCGCTGCCGCGCACATTGCTGCCTTGGTGGTTGATCACGAGGATGCCGGTGTCATCAATGTCTGCAGTGGAAAGCCAACGACGGTGATCGACATTGCACGCAGCTGGCTGGACGACTGGAAATCCGACATCGTGTTGAACCTCGGCGTGTTTCCCTGCCCCGACTACGAGCCGCTCGCCTTCTGGGGCAGTTCGCGTCGACTCCATTCCCTGCTGGGTTTGACATGAGCACACGTCAATTGCTGCGCCTGGAAGGAATTCCGGCCTATCAGAACAAGATGTTCGCGAGCGAAACCGCTGCCCGCGGTTGCCCACGTGGCGATCTCGACCTGGTACAGGATGAAAGCAATGGCCTGGTCTTCAACCGCGCATTCGATCCCGAAAAAATCCATTACGACGATAGCTACCAGAACGAGCAGGGGCATTCAGCGGCGTTCAGGGCGCACGTAGCACAGGTACTCGACTTGGTCGGCCGCCACTTCGGCGGACTCAGCATCCTGGAAATCGGTTGCGGCAAGGGCGCGTTTCTCGAACTCATGCTCGCTGCAGGACATGACGCACGCGGGATTGATCCGGCCTACGAAGGCGATTCGGAAAACATCATCCGCCGCCACTTCGAGCCTGGTCTGGGCATCCGTGGCGACGCCATCGTGATGCGCCATGTGCTCGAACACATTCCTTCGCCGATGGATTTCCTCAAGTCGCTGCGCACAGCCAATGGCGGTCGTGGACGAATTTATATCGAAGTTCCTTGCCTGGAATGGATCCTGCGCAACAAGGCCTGGTTCGATGTGTTCTACGAACATGTGAACTATTTTCGTCTGGAGGATTTTTCGCGCATGTTCGATCGCGTGCTCGATTCGGGAACGTTGTTCGGCGGCCAGTACATCTATGTGATTGCTGAACTCGACTCGTTGCGCGACCCCGCCACAGCGACCGCCGCCATTCGACCGGCAACGGCACCTGTCGATTTCTTCGCCAGTCTCGACCGCTGTGCAGCGATTGCCCGCAATCACACCTGCAGCGCAGTCTGGGGCGCAGCTGCGAAAGGCGTGATGTTCGCCCATCACATGCAGGCGCTGGGCGCGGGCCTGCAGCTGGCGATCGACATCAATCCAGCCAAGCAACGACTTTTTCTCGGCGGCAGCGGCTTGCAGGTTCTGCCTCCGGGCGAGGCACTCGCCCGGCTCGGCGGCAAGCCCACCGTTTTTGTGATGAACTCCAACTACCTGTCCGAGATCCAGACGATGGCGGGTCCGGCTCCGACCTTTGTAGCGGTGGATCAAACATGAGCGATTTTCAGGAAGACACCCGTGAACGGCTGCACGATGTGCGCGCCAATTCGAAGTTGTTGGCTGACGCACGCGCTTTCACCGAATCCTCCGTCGCTGCAAGATATTCGTACAACTTCCTCTGGCAGGGCCGCCCGATCATCCAGTACCCGCAGGACATGGTTGCGCTGCAGGAACTGGTCTGGGCCACGCGTCCTGACCTGATCATCGAGACCGGCATCGCACACGGAGGTTCGTTGGTGCTCAGCGCATCGCTGCTCACGATGCTCGACTATGCGGACGCGGCGGCGGATGGCCAATTGCTTGATCCGCGCGCACCGCGACGTCGTGTTCTGGGTATCGACATCGACATCCGCCAACACAATCGCGAGGCGATCCTGGCGCATCCGCTGGCGGCTCGCATCGACATGCTGCAAGGCTCATCGATCGATCCGGACATCATCGCGCAGGTCGCCCAGATCGCTCGCGGTTTCGAGCGCGTGATGGTGTGCCTCGACTCCAACCACACCCACGATCACGTTCTAGCGGAACTGCAGGCCTATGCGCCGTTGGTTTCGCCTGGCTGCTATTGCGTGGTCTTCGACACCGTGATCGAGGATCTGCCGACTACTGCCTATCCCGATCGTCCCTGGGACATCGGCAACAATCCGCGAACCGCCGTAAAAGCCTATCTCGCGACACAT
Organism: Dokdonella sp.; assembly: GCA_039926025.1. Classification (GTDB taxonomy): domain Bacteria; phylum Pseudomonadota; class Gammaproteobacteria; order Xanthomonadales; family Rhodanobacteraceae; genus Dokdonella_A. Next base: position 1,322 of record JBDSXV010000125.1, on the reverse strand, counting down.
CCGGAATTCGTCGTGGATGCGGAGTTGGAGGCGAAGTTGCTCATCACGGTCGCGCCGGGGGGCTACCTTCGCCGGTTGAATCCTGCGTGACGCGGACCTCGCCTTGTTGCCCGGGTCAGTCATCGGGCCGGTAGGTCAGCGCGGTGATCTGCTCTGAAATCAGACCGATGAGAAACACGATGACGGCAGCGCTGAGCAGCAACGCGCTCATGTTGGTGAACCGGTGCTGGGTCACGAACGTGTAGGCGTATTCGCCGAGACCGAGCAGGAAGAACAGCATGCTGGTCGGTACAAACAGCTTCAGTGGCGAGTACAGCGTGGCGATCTTGAAGATGATCAACAGAAAGCGCAGGCCGTCGCGCAGCGGGCGAATGTGGCTCTTGCCGACGCGTTTCGCAACCGGAATCGGTTCGTAGGCGACCGCGTACGCGCTTCGAAAGAACGCCATCGTGCAGGTAGTCGGATATGAAAAACCGTTGGGCAACAGATGCAGGAATTCGCGGAACTTGTCGGCGCGCACGGCGCGAAATCCCGAGGTCAGGTCCTTGACCTCGAAACCCGTCATGTGGCTCGCGAGGCGGTTGTAGATCGAATTGGCGATGCCACGGCTGACGCCGGCCTGGCCGGACCAGTCGCGCGCGCCAACGACCATGTCCATGCCTTGGTCCAGGCGCTGCAGCAACTGATCGATCAGCATGGGCGCGTGCTGGCCATCGGCATCCATGAAGACGAGGATTTCGCCGGCCGCCGAACGCGCACCACGCTTGATCGCGGCACCGTTACCCATTGAGTAGGGCTGGCTGACAACGCGCACGCCGTTTTCAATGCAGAGACTAGCCGTATTGTCGGTCGAACCATCGTCGACAACGATGATCTCCGCATCCGGCTGGGCTTTCCTGAGGAGTGGCAACAGGTCGGCCAGGGCTGCTGCTTCGTTCTTTGCCGGCAGGATGATGCTGAGCATGGACTCCCCGACCTTCGTTGACCACGTCAGACAACCAGCGTCTGCGACTGGGAGCCGTCCCGGACACAATTGTTGTACTCCGACGTCCTCTTTGCGGCTCCAGCCCTATATGCTCACAGCCAGCGCAATCACTGATTGGCTTGGTCGAGGCGCCCGAGCGGGAGCTCGTCGCAGGCTGACCGATCGGAAACGAACCCAAAGAATGCGCACTGCATCGCCATACTGCCTGCGGGGAGTTCTTTCGGCAATGCATTTGGGGTAGATTCAGCTATAGATACGAGGCCTTACACGGCATTCTTATGGCGACACAGATGAATACCCCGCCGATCTCAGGCCTTTCCGGCATTGCCAAAAGGCT
>JBDSXV010000124.1:0-20355 GCA_039926025.1 Dokdonella sp. | reverse complement strand
TTCCGGGGGCGACGATGTGGGCGACGGGACCGAGCACCGCTATCTCTTTGGCCATCGCCGCCGTGATGTTGCAGGGCGAGTGCAGGACGAGTGCGCCCGAGGCGAGACGGATCACCGTCATGCGTGCCTCGAACCGTGTACCCGCCAATCGAACGGGATAGGCGCAAAGCCATATCTGACCTTCGACATAGGGAGTGATCGGCGTAGCACTCATTCGGCCGGCCTTTGTGCGGGCAATTGGCTCAGATCGAATTCAATCCTTCGAGACCAGCCGCGCACAACACGAAAAGTGGTCAGGTTCATTTGTTGAACGCGTGCATGGCCCGCTCGCGTCGATCAGCGTCTTCTGGATCGCCGGAGTGCAGAGTGTGTTCCAGCAAAAGTTTCTTGAGTTGCGCCGGCACAAGGTCGAGATCATGCGGATGGCGTTGGACAAGGTCCCACCCGCCGAGATACCGCGCGGCGCCTTCGAGCAGGGCGTCATTGACGTCCGGGGCTTGCGCGACCGCAACGATTTGCTCAGTTGGATAATCACGCAACAGGACATCTGAGATGTCTTCGTATCCGGGAAATCCGCTCCACGGTCCCGCGCCAGAGCCGTACAAGACCAACAGCCGCCGAATCCGTGCATCACGGCCGGGTATTTCGGCTTGCAGGGCCTCCTTCAAGTCAGCCAGCGGTTTGCCGACGGGGCAAATGCCCATTTGGAACTGCTTGTCGACATCCCAGACGCGTGCGATCGATGTGGGCATCACGAGACGCGAACGTTTCATGCCTTCGTCGAATTTCCTCTGTTGCTCCCGTTGACTGGCCTGCAGGTCTTCGAGGGAATGCGACAGTCGAACGTGCAGACTGGTCAGGAGCTCGTTGAGCACCTTCGGTGAACCGGCAGCCCCAACAAACACCAGCGACTTGTCATCGCGGTAAATCTCGAGTTGTTGGCAGGAATAGCAGAGCAGGAAATCGTACGCGTGCCCGTTTGTTCGGATCCGAATCGCATGCCGCGGATCGAAGCATGCTGCGACAGCACCGTCGAACCCGGTGATCGCAGCGTCAAAAGCCGCGACGGCTGTGGCTTCCTGGGTCGGACTCAACTCAGACCGCCCGAGGATTTCGTAGCCATGGAACTTCGCAGTTTTCTTGTCTGGCGCTTCCCAGGGCTCAAGCGAATAGAGGACGGCATGCCCGCCCGAATGAAGTGCCTGCTGTACCTCGGCCGGTAGCGTGTTGGAGCCGGCATGAGCGCACTGAGCTGTGAAGACCAACGCCAGCGTTGGGGCGATCCGCAACGATCTCCTCATCACACACTCCACAGCCAGAGTGGACTCGACAATAGCACTGCGCCGAGACGTTGCCTGTCGCTGCCAGTCCGACCCGCAAAAATCATCGATGCGCCTCGACCGCGCCAGCGCTGGACCCGACGTTCGCTGCGGTGGACGGCAACGAGGGTGCTTTCATCCTTCACTACGCATTGCCGGCCTTGCGAGGCGCACTGTTGACCCTCCCAGGCGCATTCGTGCGCGACGTTCTTGCGGGAAGGCGGGCTCCATCATCACAGCAACAGCATCGCGGCTGAAGCCGCTCCTACAAGTGAGCGGTCTCTGTGGGAGCGGCTTTAGCCGCGATGTTTTTTTGTGAGGAGAGCATCGCGGCTGAAGCCGCTCCCACAAATAGTTGCTCCCACCAACAGTTGCTCCTGCAGAGAGTTGCTCCTGCAGAGAGCTGCGCCCGCAGGTAGCGCTGCCGGTGCTCTAGCCCTCCCCTTCAAAGGGGTCAAGAGGCGCGCTTGCGGACCACAGGTCCGCGCGCTCGAAGGCTGCGCCTGAGAGCCGGAGGCGTCGGGTGGGGAGGGTGTTGCTCGATGTTGTTCCACGCCAGACCATCGCGGCTGAAGCCCCTTCCGCAACTGAGCAATCTCTGTGGGAGCGGCTTCAGCCGCGATGCTTTCACAACGACCGGCGCGCAACCACTCAACCGCCGCGAAAGAACACGTCCAACGTTGCAGGTGCGAACGGCCAATCCAGTTCGCGACCACTGTCTTCGTCACGCAATACCGGCACGCGCGCACCGTCGCGCGCTTCGAGTTCGACGTCGTCATCGATGCGGATGCCGGATCTGTCCGCTTGCTGCCGATGGCAGAGCCCTGCAACAGGACCACCGCGCCAGTCTTCGCGCTACGTAGCGCTACTGCGCGAGCTTTTCTATGATCAAACCAAACGAGGTCGAGACGAAGCCCCCGATGCGGGGCTTGAGGCTTCCCTGTGTGTTGTACGGAGGCTCATTGACTAGGCCATCCGCCTTCGAGTCTCCAAGGTCGAAATTGAACGGAGCTACCTTGAAACCCGCTTCCGTCAAGCCGGACGCGAGTCGCAAGAGATCCTTCTTTCTATAGACCACATCGTGCTCGGTTTCCCAGGTCTTGTCATCGGACTCGCAATTCAATTCCGTCGTGTGAACAGCAATCCCGCCGGGCGCCAGACAATTCATTGCGTTGCGTACGAACGCCATACCCGCATCCAGGCTTCCCAGATGCTCCATGGCGCATGAAGACCAAAGGAAATCGTAATCACGCAGGTCCGTGGGGATTTTCTTCATGTCCACGGCGCGAAACGACGCTCGGCTCGCCAGCTCATTCGGTTCGCAGATCCCGCGCACATTCAGGTCCGCGAGGCTCGCAGCATTCTGGTTCGTCGTGACCCATCCTGCGCGATCGCTGCCGCTTCGGCCGAGATCCGTCGCCGTTATCGTGCAGCCCATCTTTGCAAACAAAGACGTAAGTGGTTCCGTGCCGACGGCAAAACCGAGACCACGTCGACCCGATTCCAGCCGTCCACGTTCATACAACGCCTGGGCGATGTAACACCACTCCCAAAGCTTGCGCTGCAACTTGCCTGGGCGTTCGCGAAGCCTACTCGCCCAGAATCGGAACGCGTGCGAATCGATCTGCCTTTGAGTACAGCTCTGACAGTTCAGAAGCGCGCCTGGCGACCGCAGGTGGGTGGGTTCGGAGACGTCCAGCAAGTGCCCGTGCTTGATCAGAAATTCGAGCGAATCCATGAACAGATCGGACAATTCGAGCGTTGTCGAAGCACTGCGATTCATCCGTTCGACATTGTTCTTGAATCCAACCTCATCAGGCTCGCGCCCCAAAAGAAGCCTGTATGCATATCTCACATCTTCGGCAGTCGCTTTCAAGATCGAACTCACTCTGCAGGTTAGGGCGTACGCATTTTCAACAGCCGACAGCGGGAAAGCGGAAGTTTCTCGCAGACAGACTTCCGCTTGGCAGTCCGCATTGTGCATGGCTATCGCCACCGCGCAACCATTCGCCGGAGGCTGAAGTTCGGCGACCTCTGCCGGAAACCTCTTGTCGATCATGATCCGCCCCTGCTTCGGACTGCGCCAAGGGACCACCGATCCAGGCCATATCAAAAATCGAGCAGGAACGCTTCCAGCATCCCAGGCTCGAACGGCCAATCCAGTTCGCGACCACTGTCTTCGTCACGCAATACCGGCACGCGCGCACCGTAGCGCGCCTCGAGTTCGACGTCGTCATCGATCCATACGCTGGCGAATTCAGGTGCGCGCGCGGCGGCGAGCACGGCGAGCGCGTGATCGCAGAGTGGACAGTCATCGCGCTGGTAGAGGACGAGGCGCATGCAACTGCAAGCCGGCAACGAGGTGCGCGTAGAATAGCCGTCTCCCTGTCCAATAGATCTCCACCATGGCTGTCAGCGTCTTCGACCTGTTCAAGATCGGCATCGGGCCCTCGTCGTCGCATACGGTCGGGCCGATGCGCGCGGCCGCGCGATTCATCGAACGTTGGCTCGTCGAAGGCATCGGCGGCGCCGATCTCGCGCGCACTGCGCGTGTACGCGCTGAAGTGTTCGGTTCGCTGGCACTGACGGGTCGTGGTCACGGTACGGACAAGGCTGTGTTGATGGGACTGGAGGGCAACTGGCCGAACCAGATCGATCCGGACGCGATCCCGGCTGCTCTGGAGCGCATTCGCAGCAGCAAGCGCATCAACTTGTTCGGGCGGCATGAAATCGACTTCGACGAAAAACGCGATCTCGTCATGAACAAGCGCCAGAAGCTGCCGTTCCACACCAATGGCATGCGCTTTACTGCGTTCGATGCGGATGGCAACACGATCGCGACGCGCGACTACTACTCGGTCGGCGGTGGTTTCGTGGTCAACCAGGACGAGGCCGCGGAAGACCGCATCGTCGCCGACGAGACGCCACTCGCACATCCGTTTCATTCCGGCGACGAACTGCTCAAACGCTGTGCCGAGAGCGGTCTCACCATTGCCGAACTCATGTACGCAAACGAAGGCGCGTGGCGCACGCGTGCGGAAATCGATGCGGGCATCGATGAACTCTGGAGCGCGATGCAGTCCTGCGTGGCGCGCGGTATCCGCTCACCGGGCACCCTGCCCGGCGGCCTGCACGTATCGCGACGCGCACCTGCGCTGCACGCGGAATTGTCGTCCAAGCCGGAAGCGGGGATGCGCGATCCGCTGACCACGCTCGACTGGGTCAACTTGTACGCGCTTGCGGTGAACGAGGAAAACGCTGCTGGTGGTCGTGTCGTCACTGCGCCGACGAATGGCGCAGCCGGCATCATCCCCTCGGTGCTGCACTACTACGACCGTTTCATTCCCGGCGCGAGCATTGAAGGCATCCGCATTTTCCTGCTGACCGCCGCGGCGGTCGGCATTCTCTACAAGGAGAACGCATCGATCTCCGGCGCCGAAGTCGGTTGCCAGGGCGAAGTCGGCGTCGCCTGCTCGATGGCCGCCGCGGGACTTACCGCAGCGCTCGGCGGCAGCTGCAGCCAGATCGAGAACGCGGCCGAGATCGGCATGGAACACAACCTCGGCCTCACCTGCGATCCCATCGGCGGCCTCGTGCAGATCCCGTGCATCGAGCGCAACGCGATGGGGTCGGTCAAGGCGATCAATGCGAGCCGCATGGCGATGCGCGGCGACGGCAAGCACAAGGTGAGCCTGGACAAGGTCATCAAGACCATGCGCGATACCGGCCGCGACATGCAGGACAAGTACAAGGAAACGTCGCGAGGCGGTCTTGCGGTGAATGTGATCGAGTGCTGACGCGATAGCGAGCCGACTCCAATGGGGTTTCACGCAAGCTCGATCGTCGCCACCAGCGGCAAGTGATCGGACGCGATCCGGGCAGTGCGACTGACATGCGTACGCAGGTCCCTGCAGGCGCCCGCTGGTGAAACCCAGATACGGTCGAATGCAACGACCGGCAGCGGCGACGGAAACGTGCGTGGCGCAGTCGACATGCGGAAACGCGCGTCAATGTCGCGCAGCGAACGGGCACGCCACGCATTGAAGTCGCCGAGCAGGACCGTCGGCGGCATCGCAGCGGTATCGAACTGGTCGAGAATGCGTGCGACCTGCACGCTTCTCTCGGCGGAGCGCAGGCCGAGGTGCGTCGCCACGATGCGCAGCGTTCCGCTGCCGTGATCGATGAGCAGATCGATTGCGCTGCGCGGCTCGCGTTGCCCGACATCGAGTGCGTGGGTCGCGACTTCACGCGGCGGCCAGCGCGAGAGAACCGCATTGCCGAACTCGCTTCCTCGCTTGAGGAACGTTGGCATGACCGTCACATGCGCGAAGCCGAGTGTTTGCAGAAGCGCTCGCAAGTCGAAGCCGTTGCGCGAGTGGATTTCCTGCAGGGCCACCACATCAGCATCGAGTTCGCCGATCACGCGCGCGATGCGGCCCGGATCGAAGCGACCATCCAGCCCGACGCCGCCGTGCATGTTCCATGTTGCGACACGCATGTGCGTCACTGCATGTCGTCCGTCGTGACGATGCGGGATAGGCGCTTGCGGACTACAAAGGCGACGACGACGATCAATGCAATCGCGGCGGCGAGGCCAATCCACGCCAATGGATGCGGATCGAGCAGTACAGCGCGCGCGCGATCGGCGAACAGCGCATACAACACGATCCCCGGCATCATGCCGACTGCCGTGCCGATCAGGTAAGGCGCGCGTCGGATGCGCGCGGCACCCGCGACAAAGCTGACGATACTGTAGGGCGCGACCGGCACGAGCCGCACGAGCGCAACGGCGGCAAACCCATATCCGACGATCCGCATCCGCAGGCGCTCGCCACGCGCACCCATCACTCGGTTCAACGCACTGGCCGGTAACCGGCGTCCGATTTCGTAGACTACTTCCGCGCTCAGAACCGAACCAACGAGTGCATAGGCCGCGCCGGCCAATGGACCGAACACGACGATCGTTGCTGCGATCAGCAGATCGACCGGAAAGACCACGATGCCACTGACGGCGAACCCTGCGAAGGCAATCAACGGCGCGATCGGCGATGCACGACCGCGTTCGGCGACCCCGAGCATTCCGGCGATCGTGGGTCGCGATGCGTCGGGCCAGCGCAACCACAGCAGGATCATCGCCAACAAAAGTGCCAGCAAGGCCAGCGCGAGCATCCGCCAGCGAATACCAGGTCTAGCGCCCATGTTCTTGAGGTTGGCGTCGCGGTCGCCAGCCGAACCCGTGGCGGGCAACGTCGGTTCGATTGCGTGCGGTGCGCGCCGCGATGTCGCCATGCGGCTCATGAGACCTAAAGCAGGCTCTCCAGCGGCAGCAAACGCATGACGTCGACGCGCAGGCGCTTGAGCAGTGAACACTCCGGCTCGCTGTCGAAGACGGCCGGCTTGCCGTCATCGACGGCGGCCCAGCGCAAGGGTGCGTTCTTCGGCGATCGCTTGCTGTCCGGATCGAGCATCACGTGGAATGAATTCTCCGGCGCGGCCGCGCGGTCAAAGAAACGTTCGATGGCCGTGGCCAGCCCCGGACTGTCCACGATCACACCCATTTCCGTATTGAGGTCGCGCGAGCGCGGATCGAAGTTCATCGAACCGATGAACGCCTGGCGGTGGTCGATCACCAGCGCCTTCGCATGCAGGCTGACGCCGGATGAACGTCCGTACGCACTGGCGGTATTGACTCCGCCCGCTGGACGAAACTCGAACAATTGTGCGCCCGCAATCAACAACGCGCGCCGATAGTGCGCGTAGCCCGCGTGAACTTCTGGCTCGTCGTTCGCAGCGAGCGAATTGGTCAGTGCTTCGATCGTGACACCCCTTCGCGCGGCTGCTTCGAGCACGGCTTCGATATCGTCGCCCGGAATGAAATACGGCGACACCACCAGGATCTGCTGCTGTGCAGATTCCAGCAGGTGCTGGATCGGGCGCTCGATGCGAGCCTGCGGCTGCTCATCCTTGTCCGGATCGACTTTCGTGGGCGCGTCCGCGACGAGTTTTGCATCGCCCCAGTACCAGTCGTTCGGGCGACCTGTGTCGGCCGGGTCGTCCGGGCTGTTCACGACGGCAGTCCCTTTGGCGTAGTCGTCCTGCGTGTAGGGGCGCGCGTTCCGCGCGAGAAGATCGCGCACCCGCGCGAGATTTTGCGCGGTCGCATCCGTGCCGCTGTAGGCCTGCACCGGATACGCAAGCTCGTCGTTCCAGTAGCGGTCGAACATGACCGCGATCCTTGGCACCACCGGACCGATCGCTAGCACGTCGAGGTCGCGGAAGTGCGGATCATCGCCGGCATCGAAATAGGCGTCACCGATATTGCGCCCGCCGATGATGGCGGCGGCGCCATCGACGATGAACGATTTGTTGTGCATGCGCCGATTGAGGCGCTGCGCTTCGATCAGGAACTGGCCCATCTTCGACACCACCGAGCGTTGCCGAAAGCGCAATGGGTTGAACAAGCGCACTTCGATGTTCGGATGCACATCGAGCGCATCGAGCAGATGGTCTTCCGCAGCTATATCGAAGTCGTCGAGCAGGATGCGCACGCGCACGCCGCGATCAGCGGCAGCGAGCAGCCTTTGCGCCACGAGTCGCCCGGTCGGGTCGTTGGCGAAGATGTAGTACTGCAGGTCGATGGAATGGCGCGCGCTATCGGCGAGAACGAGCCGGCTGAGCAGTGCGCTGGTGCCGCCGAGCAAGGGTCGAAAACCCGATTGACCCGCGTGCGTTGCGGCGCGTGCCTGGGTCTGCCGCGTCAACGCGGAATCGGTGACGGGCGCAACCGAGGTCGATGGCTGCTTGACGAAATCGGTGCGCAACACCGAGCACGCAGGAAGGGCGCACAGCATCGCGATGCAGCCGAACGCACGTAGCGCGCGAATGACGTTGAGATTCATTGGTCGATCATCGCATGCAAATTCAGGCCTGCGATTTGCCAGACGCAGACACATTCAGCCGCCAGATCGAATCCGCTTGGCGGGCATTCAGGATTGACGGGCCGATGTGGAAGGGTGCGTCTATTCGGCTGGCGCTGAAGCACTCATTCCGTCGATGCGACGGCGATCGATTCGCTATCGCGGCGCCGTAGTGCGGTTCGCCCGCCCCAGTACATGCGTTGGCCCCATCACAATAGCCGCTGCGCCTTGGCCACGGCGCTCGGATTGAGGTGCTTCTGTGGGCTCAGCGGCATCCGCAATGTTTTTGTGGTCAGGGCATCGCTCCTTCGCCAATGCGTGCTCAAAAAGGGTCCTTGCGGGTTTCCTGTGGGTCGAGACTGGCAGGAGGTTCGAGGGATTCGAACGAATGGAGCCCTTCGGCTATCGTGGGATGAGGTGTTCGGTGTCATGGAGCGAGCGGTGCGCCGCGGGCAGGCGTGCAAACAACCGCGGCCGCTGCGCTGGATCTGCGGCGACGGGAAGGCCTTCCCTCTTCATGCAGCCCGTTGGACACGCCGTGGATGCCGTGCGCAAGGCCGGGCATCGTGCATTGCGTGCCGATGGAAACGATACGCTCACGCGCGCCCGGTACCTGTGGCTTTGCAGTCTGGAAAACTTTACTGATGCGCGTCGCGCGCAGCTACGTACGCTCTTTTGTCAGCGCCTCAAAGTGCGCGTGCCTGGGCCATCAAGGAAGCCCTGCGTCGCTTGTGTGCGACTACCGTCGCGAAGTCTGGGCGCGCCGCTACTTCGTGCGCTGGTTCCGCTGGGCCACCCATTGCCGCCTGGAGCCCATGCGTCAGGTTGCGCACGCGCTCAGACGCCGGCTGGACAACAGCCTGACCTGTTCTGCTTGCGCGTTGGCAATGCCATCAACAGCAGGCTCATGGCCATCAAGCGCCGTGCCTGCGGCTACCGCAATCGCGCTCATTTCAAGATCGCCACCTCCCTCTTTTGCGGCGGCCTTGATGTGCACCCACGCCAAACCCGGAAGGACCCCAAAAAAAAAGACGACCATCAAGGTCCCGAACCCGATGGCCGCCGAGGGTTTCGCACATCGATGCTGTGACACATCTGCCCGTTGGAGGGCACGAGTATTCTGCGCGGACATGCGCGGGCACGGGTTGCGCAGAATTACCGGGTAGGTGACAGAAATTGCGGTCTCGCGATCAAGCGCAGGGGCTGCGCTTTGCGGCGGTGAATGTGCAGGCTTCAGGCGGCGGGCGTGCGCGTGAGGCGGAACGTGCCGATGTCGGTGTCCTCGACATCCACTGGCGCGAAAATGATCGCGTCGTGCTGGGGCGTGATGCTGAAACTGAAGTCCTGCAGTAGCAGGTCGAGCTTGCGTACCTCGCGGTCCTCGCCATTCGCCGGGTCGAAATCGTGCATGACGGCCGAGCGGATTCCAATATCGGTGAGGTACCAGACGTGTCCATCGACGATCTGCCAGCCGCTCCCCAGACTCGAACTGATCTTGGGCAGCACGAGGCGTTCGGCGCCGTTGTCGAGGTCGCGCCGGAACAGACCGTCGGTGGCGTTCGAGGTGTAGTACACCGATCGCGTCAGGGGATCGACTTGCGCATACGCGATGCCCGGCACCAGCGTCTTGCGTGTCTCGTTCGGCGTCGCCGGATGGTCGACTTCGATCAGTGCTGTCTTCCTGCCGCCCGAACGCACGGCAAACAGGTAGCGATCCGGCTTCATGCCATAGGCACCGAACATGATGTGCTCGTCCGGCCTGGACAGTACGCGTTGACGAGCGCTCGCAAGATCGAGCTCGATCAGCTGGCGTACTTGCGCATCGCGTTGCACGAAAATGATCTGCTTTCCGTCTGCGCTCCAGCGCGCTCCGAACGCATCCGCATCCGTGCGCTCGGTCAGCTGCGTTGTGGTCGCCGACGCGAGATCGTGCAACCACAGCTGGAAGCGTCCGCTGCGATCGGATACGAACGCGACGCGATCTCCACTGGGTGAGAGCACCGGCGTGAAGTCGCTGCCGGTCGACGGTGCGAGCACGCGCGGCTTCACACCCGACGCATCGAGCGGCATCACCTGCAGCTTGTCCTGCGTGCGTGTGATTTCGTACACCACCGAATTACCGGAGCGGCCCGCATCGGGATACTGGGCTGGACTAATGCCGAGCGCCTGCGTCTGGCCGGTTTCAACATCGAGCGCATACAAGGCAGGAGCCGACGCGTTCAAATCCGACGAGAACACCAGGGTGCGGTTGTCCGCCATCCAGGTGTAGCCGCGGATGCGCGCGGCGATCTTCGTGAGCTGGCGCACCGCGCCGCCCTTCGACGACATGATGAAGAGGTCGCTGTAGGGCGCGATGCCACGGCGGAAGGCAATCCAGCGTCCATCCGGCGAATAGCGCGGATCGAGATCCTGGTCCTGGGCGGTACGCGCGTACGACAACGCCTGCTTTTTGCCGCTGTCGATATTCCAGGTGAACAGCACCAGTTCGGTGGCATCGTCGCCGAGCCTTCCGGCCGTGAGCAGACTGTGGCCGTCGGGCGCCCAGTCGAAGTAACTGACGCCGTAATCGCGGCAGTTGCCGACGTCGCGCTCGCTGCCACCCATGCTCGGCACGACGAACAACTCGCAATGGTTCGGCCCAAGGCGCAGGAAGGCGATGCGCGTTCCATCCGGCGACCAGACGGGAAGTCCCTCGACCTCCGATCCACTGCTGGTCAGGCGTGTGAGCTGCGACGGCTCGACGCCGCGCACCACGAGGCGCTCGAACTGACTGGCCGGATCGAAGATCGAAAAGGCGACGCGTGTCCCGTCGGGTGACAGGTGCGGTCGATACTCCGAGCCCGGATCGGACGTGAGTGCATGCGTGTCGCTGACCTGCCATGTCGCACCGGCAGCAGCGCCGGGATGCCACAGGCGGTTGACGGACATCACGGCTGCGAGACCGAGGATCGCCAGCAGCGCTGCAGGCAGCAGCCATTTCACGAGTCTCGATGCTGGCTTGCGTGGTGGTGGCACCGCCGCACGTGCAGTTTGCGCATCGGGCACATCGATAGGTGCTTCATCGAGAGGCCCGCCATCGAGGGACTGCGCGACGGCACTCTCGACGAAGACGCCAGCGGCGGGTCCGTCGAGCACGAGCACGGGCGCGATCAAGCGGTATCCGACTTTCGGAATCGTCTCGATGTAAAGCGGGGGTTTGCTGTCATCGGCGAATGCGCGCCGCAGTTCCTTGATCGCCTGGGTCAGCACGTCCGGCGTGGTGAAGCGGCCGGTCCATACGCGATCGAGCAGCTCATCGCGGGTGACGGTCGCTCCGACATGTCGCACCAGCTCGATGAGGACCGCAACCGCCTTGCTGGTCAAGCGCGGAAGTTCCGGTCGCGTGATGACGCGCAACGCGCCCACATCGATCACATGCTCACCAATGCGGAGGCGCAAATTCGATTGCGTCAGCAGATCATCGGTCGCGCGTTGCGGTGAGACATGCAAGTTCATGGTTGAATATCTATCAGAAACCGCACCAGCACATCGTATCGCACGCAGCTTCGGCATCGTCTTGCCGCTATTTCCGCAACATCGTGCGCTCGGGACCTCCCTGCTACGACGCGCAACCGCGGCCGATCGTCGCAGCCACCTCAATCGGTGCGCTGCAGCAACGGCGGCAGAGGGCAGTGCAGTGCGGCGCACACCGTGCGCAGCAGTTCGGATTCGGCCACGCTGACGATACCGTCGGCGCTGATCGCCTGCGTCAGCGCGCAGACCACCAGTTCCTTTCCGGCCGGCGCGAGCAGATCGAGTTTCGGCAAGGCGCGATCGAGCGCGGGGATCCAGTCCGTCGGCGGCGCATAGGCAATCGCCGCTTGCGGCAGGACCTCGCGCAGGCCGAGCACGTACGCTCGCTGCGCGGCGACGGCGTCTTCATGCCCGTAGTTCGCGACGATGGATAGCAGGTCTTTGAGTTCCGATTCGACGCCGGGCAATCGCGTGCGACCCATGGCCTGGGTCGCGGCAGGATTGAGCGCATCCATCACCTGCAGGCCGATCAGCTTGGCCAGGCAATATTCGCCCAGGGTCACGCGGCCGTCCGCGTCGATCAGCTCGCGCAACAGGCGTACGAAGGTCGTCAGCTGCGTACGCGGCCGCCGACGCAGAGCCGGAAACGCGAGCGCTGCAAGCGGCAGGCGCGACATCGGATGCAAGGGGGGCAATTGCGCCGCCAGCCTTTCCGCCAACGCGCGTGTACCGCTGTCATGGCGCGCCTCGATCAGATCGAGCTGGTGCGCACGCGTGTCGCTCTCGTCGTTGAGCAGCAGGGCGAACACCAGAGCCATCGCCTGCCCGGACTGCCACGCAGCTTCGCGCAAGATCTGTGGAATGGCAGCGTGGATGCCTTGAGCAGCGACGCGATCATCGACGCCCGGATTGCCCACTTGCTCGACCACGACCTTCGGCGTCACGCGCAGCTGAGCATTCGCCACGGGCAGCGTTGCGGCGCTCCTCGATGCGGCTCGTGAGGAAGCGCGTGCCGGAGCGAAGCCCGAGATCGACACATCGGCACGATCAAACTCCTCTTCGCAAACGAGGATCGGCTGCGTCCACGCGGCGGCGATCGTCTTGAATTCATCGGCGCGAAACCCAGGCTGCATGCGCAGGATGCGCGCGGTGAGCGGCGGATGCGTCGCGAACAATGCCGAGTAACCCACGCCATCGCCGAACAGCATGTGCGCGACTTCCTCGGTGTCGCTGCTGACAAGCTTCGAGCCTTCGGCGAGGCCGCCGATCTTTTTCAGCGCGCCGGCGATGCCTTCGGTCTGACGCGTGAACTGCACGGCTGACGCGTCGGCAAGAAATTCGCGCTGACGCGAAATCGACGCCTTTATCATGCGCCCGAACACCACGCCGATATAGCCCACGGCGAGCAAGGCCAGGCCGAAGAAAACGACACCGCCGGCATCGCGATCGCGGCCTCGTGCGGAAAATTCGGCAATCTTTCGCCCGATCGTTGCGATGACGAGGATGCCGAACACGACCCCCATCAGGCGGATGTTGAGGCGCATGTCGCCATTGAGGATGTGGCTGAATTCATGCCCGATCACGCCCTGCAGTTCCTCCCGCGTGAGCTTGTCGAGCGCGCCGCGCGTCACCGTCACTGCGGCATCGGTCGGCGCGTAGCCGGATGCGAACGCGTTGATGCCGGCCTCTTCTTCCAGCACGAAGATTTCCGGCGCCGGCACCCCTGCGGCAATCGCAATTTCCTCGACCACGTTGCGCAGGCGCCGATACGCGAAGTTGCCGGTGTCGGTCTCGACCGGCACGCCACCGAGCTGGCGCGCAACCACCGCACCGCCGCCGCGCAGCGTGGCGATGCGATACAGGGAGCCACAGCCGATCACGACGACGACCAGCAGGCTGATTGCCAACAGACCGGCAGGCGACATGCCGTGGCGCGCATTCCCGCCGAGTGCGATGAGCAAGACGAAATCGATCGCGGCAACGATCGTGAGCACGGCAAGCACAAACAGCAGCACCATCTTGCGCGTCTGCCGACGTGCATCAGCCTGATGGGCGAAGAAGTTCATGCGTGAAGGTACTGTGGTAGAGACGGCCTGTATGACCAACAGTCTGTGGGAGCGGCTTCAGCCGCGATGCTCTGGCGTGGAATGACATCGAGCAACACCATCCCCACCCAACCCTCCCCTTGAAGGGGAGGGCTAAAGCATCAGTGGGAGAAGCTTCAGCCGAATGAAACCTTGGGTACTTCGCGCTTGGCTTCCGATTCGATCTTCAGCGGCTCGGCTGCCTGGAACGCGAACATGTTCGCCACCATCGAGCCGGGAAACATCTCGCGCTGGTTGTTGTAGCCCATCACGGCGTCGTTGTAGGCCTGGCGTGCGAACGCGACCTTGTTCTCGGTCGAGGTCAGCTCTTCGCTGAGCTGCATCATGTTCTGGTTGGCTTTCAGATCCGGATACGCCTCGGACAGTGCGAACAGCTTTCCGAGTGTCTGGGTCAAGGCGTTGTCGGCGCCGGCGAGCTGCTGCATCGCGGCGGCATCGCCCGGATTCGCTTTCGCCGCCGATAGCCCGGATACCGCCGAATTGCGCGCCTGGATCACCGCTTCAAGCGTGCCCCGCTCATGCGCCATGTACCCCTTGACGGCTTCGACCAGATTCGGGATCAGGTCGTATCGGCGCGTCAATTGCACATCGATTTGTGCGAACGCGTTCTTGTAGCCGTTGCGTCCCGTTACGAGCCCGTTATATAGACCAACAACAAAGAATCCAATGCCCACCAGAATGACCAGCAAGATAATCAGAGTCATGGGAGTCCCTTTGTTGTGGAAGACTGAAAAGGGTCGCCTGGCGGATCGGAGCTGTCCGACGCGAGGGATGCCGTGCGAATGTCGATGCGGGACTGAAGGGGTGCCGGCATCGCCAAGCTGAAGAAACTTCGGCAGTTTTTGAACATTCCGCTGGCACGCATCCTGTAGTATCCAGATGATTTTCAGCATACCACGAGGGTCGTTACAGACCCCGGAGATCGCATTGAGTAGTACGCAGCACATTTTGGTTGCCGTCGTCGCGGCAGTGGCCGTCGCATTTTCCGCCCCCGCCAGCGCGGGCAAGGTGAAGCCGTCGAAGTCGGTGCAGCGAACGCATGGTTCCTCGACCGCGGGAAAGGCCTCTCCAGGCTCGACACGCCGGAGCAGCGCAGTAACGACGGCATACGCGAAAGCGGCCGTCGCGGCACCGCGCGGCAAGAGGTCGGCTGTGCGTGCACGCAACGTCGTCATGGCTGCGCCGGTTGCAATTCCGGTGACGGACGAGCGCGCGGTTTCGCGCGATGCTGCCGCCGTCGCGCGCGAGTTCGATCGCTGGCTCGACGGCGTACAGGCATCCAACGACGTATCCGGTCTCGCCGCCGCCATCATCAAGGACGACAAGGTTCTGCTCGAGCGCGGAATCGGCTTCGCCGACTGGAACACGCGCGAACCTGTCTCCGGTGAAACCGTCTTCCGGCTCGCCTCGTTGTCCAAGGCGTTTGCATCAGCGCTGACGGGCGTCCTGATTGAAGACGGCTTGATGAGCTGGGATACGAAGATCGCGGGCATGCTGCCTGCTTTCACGCTCAACGATGTTGCCAGCGCGCAGAAGCTGACCGTGCGCGACATCCTCAGTCACCGGGTTGGTCTGCCGCACAACACTTACGACAACCTGCTCGAGCAGGACGAGCCGTACGAACTCATCGTCGATCGTCTCAAGGACGTGCCGCTTTCGTGCCCTGTAGGCGATTGCTACGGCTACCAGAACATCGCATTCAGTCTGATTGGCGACGTGACCTATGCGGCGACCGGTGATTTCTATTACCACCAGGTCGAGAAGCACATCTTCCATCCCTTGCACATGGACACCGCGACCTACGGCCGCGATGCGCTCGAAGGGTCAAGAAGTTGGGCGCGCCCGCATCACCATGTCGCGAGCGGCTGGTCGCCGTTTGTGCCAAACGAAAATTACTACCGCGTGGCCCCGGCTGCCGGCGTCAACGCGAGCATCCGCGACATGGAGCAATGGTTGATCGCGCAGATGGGGGGACGTCCGAATGTCCTGTCGCCCGCGCTGCTGACGACGTTGCATACGCCACTCGTCGAGACCGAGCACGAGATGCGCGCCTCTTCATGGCGACGCGGCCGCCTCAACGATGCGCAGTACGCGATTGGCTGGCGTATCTACAACTATGCCGGCAGCACGCTCGTTTTCCATGCCGGCGCCGTGCAGGGGTATCGCGCAATGATCGCGTTTCTGCCGAAGTATCGCTTCGGTGCGGTGATGCTGTGGAATTGCGAATCGGGCATGCCGGCCGGGCTGATGCCGATGCTGCTCGACCGCTACCTGGGCCTGCCCGAAGTGAATTGGGCCGGCATCGATCAGGGAGATGGTTCGGAGCTGTCCGGCGGAGCGAACTAGCCGCCATCACCATTGCGCAGCAAGCTTGCGCAGCATGGGCACTGGACAGGCGCCAGCATTGTCCGAAATTGACAACATCCGCACGCGGCTGACATCCCACTGCGGGGACGTGCGGGATTGGCGATGCCGATGCGGAAGATCCTGCTGATGCTGACCGCGGGCAAGCCGCGGTCAGCAGCGGGCCCGCTCAATTGCCAAGCTTGAACTCGATTCGACGCCGCAACGTGGCGGCCACCGCCTGACCCTTTTCGAGCTTCGGCTGGAACTTCGCCAGCTCGATCGCCCGCACCGCTTCGCGATCGAAGACATGTGCCGGATTCGATCCGACCACCTTTGCATTCTGCACCGAGCCATCGGCGCTGACGGTGAATTCGACTTCCACCCAACCATCCTGGCGATTGCGTGCCGCAGCAGGTGGATAGGCGGGACGAGGCGGAGTCACGACTTGCACATCACGCGTCTCGCCCACCGGTTCCGGTGTCGGCGGCGGCGCCGCAGCAGGTGCCGGCGTGGCGCGTGCAACTTCCGTCGTCTTCGGTGCCGACGCAACCGGTGCCGTGGCTGCCGCAGTGGTGCCCGCAGCAGCGGTTGCTTCCGGAGCTGCGGCGGCAGGCGTGGTTCCCGATGCCTTCGCTGCAGCCGCAGCGGCTGCAGTCGCTGCGGTCTGCTGCGCCACCAATTGCTCGCGATCGTTCTGTTTCTTCTTCGCATCCAGCTTGGAGCGCAGGATCGTCAGCGCATAGTTGCTGGGGTCGGCCTTCGCGAGCAGGTTGACGATGCGCGTGGCTTCGTCGAAGTTGCCCTGGTTGATCTGATCCTCGGCGCTTCCGGTTGCAAACGGAAACAGTTCGCGCAGCGCATCTTTCGCGCCTGAGTCATCCGGTGCCTTGGCAAGAATGCGCAAATAATATTCCAGCGCATTGTTGCCAGCCGGAGCGACCATGCGGTTCTCGCCCATCGCCGATCGCGCTGCCTTGTAGAGCTGGTCGGAAGTGAGATCGACGGGCTCCGCGGGTGCGCTCGCGTCCGTCGCACCGGGCGTTGTCGCCGCTGTCGTCGTCGCTGTTGTCGCTGTCGTCGGCGCGTTGCCGGACGATCCCAGGAACCACCATGCCGCGACGCCGATCAGCACGACCAGGGCTGCGGCAATTGCCAGTTGCGCCACCGATGCTGCGCCGCGCATCGTGCTGATTTCGGGCGCCGCATCCGATATCCGATTCTTGCCGATTGAAGCCTGCATCTCTTCACCCCCACTTTGGTGTTGAGCGCGGCGGCAGATGCCGTGCCCGATAGAAACATAACGCATTGAACGAAGTCTGTCGCTTTAAATGCACAATGCATGCCGTAGGCGAAAACCCTCGTCTGGCGCGGCTTGCGTGCTTCATTCAGTTTCAGGCGGCTAAGCTGAGGTGGTCATCCGGTTCCGGTCCGCAAAGTCGCTCGGTATGCGACCGACGAATTCACCGATGCACAGTCCCATCCCGCTCCCACGTTTTGGAGGATCCAACCATGGCTACCGTACGTGAAATGAAGCAACAGCTCGACGACGCCGGCGCAGACGTCGCAGATGCGGCACGCGAAAGCGTCGACGCGACCACCGGCGAAATGCATCGCCTGCGCTCCAAGCTGCGCTCCAATGGAGCGCACCTCGAAGACGAGCTGCGTGACGCCGGCGAGCGGTTTGCTGAGGGCGCGAAGAAGTTCAGTGAAGCAGCCACGGAGCAGGTGCGCGAACATCCACTCGCCGCATTCGGCATCGCGTTCGCCGCGGGTGTCGTGGTTTCGCGCTGGCTGCGCAGCCGCTGAGATGGATCCGGCAGCCGCCGCCGAGACGACTGAGCCGCTGGCAGAACCGGATGGTTTTGCCGCAGCGCGCGCCGCCATGGATCAGGCGGTGCGCGTCGTCGAAGCGGCGTTCGCGCTGCTGCGCGCCGAGCTGAGACTTGCGCGCAGCAGCGCATTGATGCTGATCTGGCTTTCTTTCGCCCTCGTCTTTCTTGGCGTTGGTGCATGGCTCGCCACCAGCGCCGCGATCGCCGCGGGCATTTATCAATTGACCGGCAACGTGTTTTACGGTGTCGGTTGTGTCGCACTTGCAAATCTCGTGGGTGTCACCGTGGTCCTCCTTGCCATGCGTGGATGCTGGCGCGATCTTGCGCTGCCGCGCACGCGACGCGCGTTCCTGCGCATGGGTCGCGGCAACGAATGATCCTCAGCACGCGCCGACGAGACGCCGCGCTGGCCGAACAGCGATTGCTGCTTGCGCGACGTGGCTGGCATCGCAAGACACACGCGCTGCGTGCAGGCATTGCCCGACATCCTGCTGGATGGATTGTCGGCGGCGGATTCGTCAGTGGCGCGATTGCGGCTTTGACTCCGCTGCGTGCCATCGGTCGCGGCGTACGCCTGCTCGCAAACATTGCATCCTTCGCGTTGCGCTCGCCATTGAGCGCGATGTTCGTGGAAGCGTTTGCCATAAAAGCTTCTGCAGCGACCGCTGCAGAGCAGCCGGATACTGACGCATGAGCGCGACCACCGAGCCGCCTGCCGCTACGCCGATCGTGGTGCAAGCCGCTGCGGAAGCACCTCTCAATCAGGAGCCTTCACTGACGAGCGAGCCAACTGCGCATCACGACAACGGATCGCGCGATCGCCTCCTCGGCGTCATCGTGCTGCTGCTCGTGCTATACACCTGCGCCGCTGCGGAAGCCGTGATCATGCCGGTTGTGGTTGCTGTTTTGCTCGGACTGATACTCGCCCCTGCCGTGCGGCTGCTCGAACGCTGGCATGTACCACGCGCGATCGGCGCCTTGCTCGCGGTGGTCTTCACGGTCGCGATGGTGGGTGCGGTCATCATGGTACTGGCGACACCGGCACGCGAATGGATGGCCCGCATGCCGCAGGCAGTCGCACACTTCCAGACATCGCTTCGAGATCTGCGCAGGCCATTCCAGGTCGCCACCGAAGCCACGCGCGAACTGGGCAAGCTGGCTCACCCGGATGGCGGCCAGACAGTGCGCATGGTCGACGCGTCGCCCGATCTGCTCACGCTGGTACTCGGCGCCGCACCGCTCGCGCTGACCGGATTCATCATTGCCGTCTTTCTGACCTTCCTGTTCCTGTTGCATGGCGATGCGCTGTTGCGCAAATTCGTGACGATGGCACCGCACCTGCGCGCGAAGCGGGATATCGTCATGGCAACACGACAGGCGCAACATGAGCTGTCGATCTACATGATCACGATCACGCTCATCAATGCGGGTCTCGGACTTGCGACGGCACTCGCCTTGTACGCGTTGAAGATCCCGGATCCGCTGCTTTGGGGCGGTGTCGCAGCCGTCATGAATTTCGCTCCGTTCATCGGGCCGCTGCTGACCGCACTCGCGCTCACGGTGGTCGGCTTCGCAGAATTCACCGCACCTGTCACCGCGCTCGCGGCTCCGGCGATGTTCCTTGGTCTGCATCTGATTGAAGGGCAACTCGTCACGCCGCACCTGGTCGGCCGGCGACTGTCGCTCGATCCGGTCATGGTGTTCCTCGCCCTCGTCGCACTGGGCTGGATATGGGGCGTCGCCGGATTGCTGCTGGCAGTTCCGCTCTTGAGCTGCGCGAAGATCATCGCCGAGCGCGTGCCCGGGGGAAGCCTCCTCGCAACGCTGCTGTCGCACTGAAACGTTCGCGCGCGTGCGCGCGCAGCATGCGCAGCCTGCGACGATCGACGGGGAAAGCGTAGGGGGAGAGCTGCGGGGGGAGGAAGAAATACTCTCCCTGCGCTGGGCTTACCCGCAGGGAGAGTGAGTTTCTTACTAGCGTGATGCTTGGTTACGGGTGTTGCTTGAATCTTGCTGCTGGCGGGCTTCGTCCCCGACTACTGGACGAAGCCCCCAGCGGTGATCGGCTCGCTGACACCGCGGCCGATTGAAGTCAGGCCTTACTTGGCCTTCTTGGCTGCCGCTTTCTTTACAGCCTTCTTCGCTACTTTCTTCGCTGCCGGCTTCTTGGCCGCACCGGTCTTGCGAGCGGTGGCGGTCTTTGCCTTGGCGGTTGTCTTCTTGGCGGCCGCCTTCTTCACGACCTTCTTCGCTGCTTTCTTAGCGGCGGGTTTCTTCTTTGCTGCTGCTTTCTTCATAGCCATATCGCGTCTTAACTCCTCGT
>JBDSXV010000123.1:0-3031 GCA_039926025.1 Dokdonella sp. | reverse complement strand
TCGCCGTAGCGATCCGCCTGTTCCCACTCGGCAAGCATGCCAGGCTCGCGCTTGGCGAGATCCGCCTTCATCGCGAACTCGGTCTTCGGCAGGTTGATCGTGTCTTTGTAATCCTTGCTCACGCATTCGCTCCGGAGATTTCTGTGTTTGCAACGCGCAGAACTGCGCGCGCCTGTTCGGCATCGCGATCAATCTGCCGCACCATTGCGTCGAGGCCATCGAATTTTTCCTCGTCGCGCAACTTCTGCACGAACTCGATCTCGATGCGGCGGCCGTACAGGTCGCCATCGAAGTCGAACAAGTGCGCTTCCAGCAGCGGTTCGGTGCCGTTGACGGTCGGCCGCACGCCGAGGCTGGCGACGCCAGGCAAGGCCGAGTCTGCTACGCCATGCACGCGCACTGCAAAGATACCCCCGACCGGGGACGTGCGCTTGCCGAGGCGGATATTCGCGGTCGGGTATCCGAGCTTGCGACCGAGCTGCGCGCCACGCACGACATGTCCGCCGATGGCAAAGCGCCGGCCCAGCAGCCGTGCAGCGGCGTCAAACTCGCCAGCGACCAGGTGCATGCGGATCGCGGTGCTGCTGATCCGCTCGCCGTCGATCGCGATATCGGGCATCGTTTCGACGGCGAAACCGCGCCGCGCACCGAACCGACGCAACATGTCGACATCTCCGCGTCGGGCATGGCCGAAGCGAAAATCGGCGCCGACCCAGACTTCACGCACGCCCGCGCGGCGCACGAGCACCTGGTCGATGAAATTCTCGGCACTCGTCGCGGCCAATGCGGCGTCGAAGCGCAGCATCAGCACTTTCGACATGCCGCCTGTTGCAAGCCATTCGATCTTCTCGCGCACGCTCGCAATGCGCGGCACAGCGACACCGCGCGCGAAAAATTCGCGCGGGATCGGCTCGAAGCTGATCGCCAGCGGCGTCAAGTCCAGCGCAGCCGCGCGCTCACGCACGCGGGCAAGCAGCGCGCGATGGCCCAGATGCACGCCATCGAACGCACCCACGCACAACACGCTGCCTCGCGGCGCCAAGGCAGGCCCCGCAGTGTCCCGATAAAGCACGCTCATTCCGAAAGTATAGCTGCTGAGGCGCAACACGCAGCTTCATTCCGCGCGGAGATCGCGAGGACGCAGGCCGGCGCCGAGGAGTACCGCTGCATAGGTGGCGCCGCCAACAGCGACCAGCGCACCCAGCTGCCAGACGCGAGTCCACATCGAAACGGAACTCCAGTGCGGCCAGATTTGCAGACCCAGCAACAACACGATCGTCATCGCCACGCAGGCCAGCGCAAGTCGCCCGACATGCCGCAGCCATCCAGGCTGTGGCACATAGACCCCATCGCGCTTCAGCCAGTGCCACAGCAGTGCCAGATTGAGATACGTCGACAGGGTGCTGGCGATGGCCAAGCCCGCATGCAGCCCCGGGACCTGCGCGATCGCGTCGAGCCACGGCTGCGCGTGCAACGGCGCGGGCGCCCACAATGCGAATAACAACGCGATGAATACACCGTTGAACAGCATGTTCGCGATCATCGCGATCACACCAGCGCGAACCGGGGTGCGCGTGTCCTGGCGAGAATAGAAGGCTGGCAGCAGGATCTTTACCAGCGCGAACCCCGGCAGGCCACAACTGAGCGCGATGATCGACAGCGTATCCATATGCGTATCGAATTCGGTGAAGTGACCATATTGGAACAAGGTCGCAACCAGAGGCCGCGCCAGCACGATCAGTGCGATCATTGCCGGTACGGCGATCAGCAATGTCAGGCGCAATCCCCAATCAAGCGCGCGCGAAAACCCGGCGCGGTCGATACCCACGTGATGGCGTGACAACGCTGGCAGGATTACGGTGCCGAGCGCGACGCCGAACAGGCCCAGCGGCAGCTCGAGGAAACGCGTCGACTGCGATAGCCAGCTCTGCGAGCCGGTGATGAGCAGCGACGCAATAACGGTGTCGAGCAGCAGGTTGATCTGCGCCACCGATGACCCGAACAGGGTCGGCACCATCAGTCGCATGATCTTGCGCACGTCCGGATGGCGCCAGCCCCAGCGCGGCCACACCAGCAGATCGAGTCGGTGCAGGGACGGCAACAGGAAAATCAATTGCACGATGCCGCCGACCAATGTCGCCCAACCCAGAGCCATGATCGGCGTGCCGAGTCGCGGCGCCAGCCACAGCGCGCCGGCGATCAGAAAAATGTTGAGGATGACCGGCGTCAAAGCCGGCAGCGCGAAACGCTGGAAACTATTGAGCGCACCGCCTGCGAGTGCCGTCAGCGAGACGAACAGCAGGAACGGAAATGTCAGGCGCAGCAGATCGGCCGTGAGATCGAACTTGCGTGGCTGATCAAGTGCGCCGGGAGTAAACAGCGCAGCCACTTGCGGCGCAAACAAGACGCCCAGCGCTACGACCACCAGCAGCACGCCGCCAAGAGTGCCCGCCACGCGGGCCATCAGCAGCTTGAGGTCAGCGTGACTGCGCGTCTCCTTGATCTCGGTGAACACCGGCACGAACGCGGTCGCAAACGAACCTTCGGCAAACAGCCGGCGCATGAAATTCGGAATCCGCGAGGCCACCCAGTACGCATCGGTTGCAGCTGTCGCGCCGAACACCACGTTGATGGCGACATCCCTCGCGAGCCCGAGAACGCGCGATACGAGCGTGCCGCCAGTGAAGCTCAGCATCGAGCGAAGCAGGCTGGTCCGGGCGCTCATGCGCCGATGGCCATGCGATCCGGAGACGGGGCCAAGCTGAGGAAGGCGAGGTGCAGCGCCGCGGCGGGCTGACAAGCATCGTGCATGCCAGAGCTCCAACAGCTGGCACCAGAAGCAATGCATCCGCGAGACTTGTCGTCCCGTGAATTGACGCGGCAGCCTATCGACGGCATAATTCGGGGTCTTTTTCCGTACCCGTTCATTGGAGTTCTACCTTGGCCAACATCAAATCCGCGAAGAAGCGTGCGCGCCAGTCCGAGCAGCACCGCCAGCGCAACGCGAGCGCGCGTTCGATGGTTCGCACCG
>JBDSXV010000122.1:0-33066 GCA_039926025.1 Dokdonella sp. | reverse complement strand
ACCTGAGCCATTACGATGCACTTTCGTTGCTGGGTGCCTCTCCTACGGAGATATCGGCGGCTCAGAGCGCGAAAGGACGCGATGGACGGGTGCGTCTTAGGCTGTTCCGGACTCCCGCGGATGGGGTTCGGAACGACGCGACACGCCCGTTGAGCATATCAGTTCCCGGACGATTTTTTCAATGAAGACACAGACTTCGGCGACAAACCGCGACGCCGACTCGACTCCACGGGTGCAGATGGTGGTGGTACCCGAGGACCGCGAGGGTCAACGGCTCGACAACTTCCTGACCGGGCAGCTCAAGGGCGTGCCGCGCAGCTTGATATACCGCATCTGCCGCACCGGCGAGGTGCGCGTGAACGGTGGCCGCGCCAAGCCCGACAAGCGTCTGAACGCTGGTGATGCCGTGCGAATTCCACCGGTCCGGGTGGCCGAACGCAGCCAGACCGAGCCCCCTTCGGGCGGGCAGATGGGCCGCGTGGAGGCGGCGATCATCCACGAAGATCGGGAGTTTCTAGTCCTTAACAAACCTTCCGGAGTGGCCAGCCATGGCGGCAGCGGCGTCAGCTTTGGTGCGATCGAGCTGCTGCGCGCAGCCCGCCCGCGCGACACGCTGGAACTGGCCCATCGCCTGGATCGCGATACCAGCGGCGTGCTCGTGCTCACGCGCAAGCGTTCCGCATTGACTGCCTTGCAGACCGCAATCCGCGAGGGGCGGGTGGAGAAACGCTACCTCGCCCTGATCGGTGGCGCTTTGCCGCAAAGCCGCCTGACGGTTGACGCGCCGTTGCGCAAGTCCGTACTGCATGGTGGCGAGCGCATGGTTCGCGTAGATCCGGAAGGCAAGGAATCGCGCTCGCATTTCATCGAGCTGGAGCGCTACCCCGATGCCAGCCTGATCGAGGTCGCATTGGAGACCGGCCGCACTCATCAGATTCGCGTTCATGCCCAGCATATCGGGCATCCGCTGGCGGGTGACGAGAAATACGGTGAGCGTGAATTCAATCGAAGAATGCGCGATAAGGGGTTGAAAAGACTGTTTTTGCATGCCGCCCACTTTGAATTCAGTCTCGGCGACCGCAGCTACAGCTTCAACGCGCCGTTGGCCCCTGAGTTGGCAGCCGTCGTAGACACGCTGCAAAAACGATAGCGAGGAAAGGGCAATGATCGAATGGGTCGGTTTCGACGCCGATGACACCTTGTGGCGAAGTGAGGACTACTACCAGCATGCAGGCGCGGAGTTCGAACAGATCGTAGGCGCCTACATCGACGTTGGCGATGCATCCTTGCGCAGGCGGCTGCATGCGGTAGAGAAAAGCAACCTGGCTTCGTTTGGCTACGGCGCCAAGGGTATGACCCTTTCGATGATCGAAGCCGCGATTGAGTTGACCGATGCCGCGATCAGCGCCCGGGACATTCATCGCATCGTCGCGCTGGGAAAAAGCTTGCTGGACCATCCGGTCGAATTGTTGCCGGGCATACGTGTCGCGGTCGAAGCGGTTGCCGCGTGTCATCGCATGGTGTTGATCACCAAGGGAGACTTGTTCCATCAGGAACGCAAGGTTGAACAAAGCGGACTGGGCGACCTGTTTTCCCGAATAGAAATCGTGTCGGAGAAAAACGCCGGCAGCTACGAGCGCGTCATGGCCGAATGCGGCGTGCGTCCGGCCTTGTTCGCGATGATAGGCAATTCATTGCGCTCGGACATCGAACCCGTCATCAGTCTGGGCGGCTGGGGCATCCACATGCCGTATCACGTGACGTGGGAACACGAGATGCATCACGCTGTCGAGAACGGACATCCCCGTGTGATCACGATTGCGACGGCCGCCGAAATTTCATCGGCGCTGGCACGCTGCCGCTGAGCCCGACACCTGCTGCCCGCATCGACGGTGGCCGATTCAGTCGATGACCATGAGATCGTCCACGCGTGCCGCGCAGATGACATCGTTCAGCGAAAGTCCGCCCACATCATGGGTCGAATAACGCACAACGCAGCGGTTGTACGCAACTTCGAGGTCGGGATGATGGTCCTCCCGATGCGCGATAGATGCGACGGCGTTGACGAAGGCGATCGTGTGGAAGTAGTCCGCGAAAGAAAAATCCCTGCGAATCTCGCTGCTGTCGGCAGCCAGATGCCAATCCGGCAACGCTGCGAGATAGGTGCTGACTTCCTTTTGCGACAAGCCCGCACCCTTGCCCTTGCGGGGCACGCAATGCTGCGACCGCAGCGATTCGATCGTGGTCATGAATGGTTTCGCCGTATTGGATTTGTGGTTGATACAGTCGCCATTCGCTACGTGGGCTGCACGAACAACGAGGGGCGCACCGCGGCCAAAGCCTGATCCAGACTACTCATCCGACGGTGAAGTCGCAACGCACTGGGTGACGAGAAGATAATTCAGTACTAAACTGGTACTGATTTAAGCAGGTGACTCCAACCAATGATCGCGCTCTCCAGTTCAGCCCAGGAACACTTCCGTAAACTGATCGAACAGCAGGGGTTGCCGGGACTCGGCATCCGTGTGCATGCGGTTGACGCGGGTACACCCCAAGGCGATTGCCAGCTCGAGTTCTGCGAGCCGTCGGATCGCGATGGAAGTGAATGGGAAGTCGAGTGCGAAGGATTTTCGCTGTTTGTCGACGCCGTCAGCGTGCCGTTTCTGGACGGCGCAACCGTGGACTACGCCCGTTCGACGACAGGCGGTGAGTTGACGATTCGTGCGCCGGCACTACGCGGCTCTGTGCCTGGTGAGAACGCCAGCGTGGTCGAGCGCGTGCGCTACGTCATCGAATCGGAGGTCAATCCGCAGCTGGCGTCACACGGGGGCCGCGTGAGTCTGCGCGAAGTCACCGCAGAAGGCATTGTCGTGCTGCAGTTCGGCGGCGGCTGCCATGGCTGCGGCATGGTTGACGCAACCTTGCGCGGCGGTGTCGAGCGCACGTTGAAGGACCGTGTTCCGGAAGTCACCGGCGTTGCTGACGCTACCGACCACGAGACCGGCAGCAATCCATATTTCAAGCGTCAGACCCGGAGCTGAAATTCGACGCGGATTTTGCGCTGCGTCGAGTGAAACTTAGTCGCCTTGCACGTGATGATGCAGGTCAGTGAGTTTGCTTTCGGGAAGGCTGGCGAAATATGCCGCGACATTCACGATGTCCTCATCCGTCAGCGTCGTGGCGAATCCGGCCATGATGGGATTCTTGCGCTCGCCATTCTTGTACTCGTGCAGGGCTCGCTCAAGGTAGTCGTGATATTGGCCGGCCAGGCGCGGGTATTGCGGATCAATGCCCGCGTTACCGTCATTGCCGTGGCATGCTTGGCATGCAACCGCCTTGGCCTTGCCAGCTTCGATATCGCCCTTGGCGAAAGCCGGGCTTGCGGAAAACGCGAGCGTCGTGATCAACAGCGGTGCGAGAAAACGCTTCATCTCGGGACTATCCTGATCGAGAGCGCCACTCAAGGCGCGATGCTGGAAACGTAAGTGGCGATATCGCGAATGTCCTGGTCGGACAGGCTCTCGCCTTGCGCACGCATGGTCGGATGTGCGCGCTCGCCTTTCTTGTACTCATTGAGCGCGGCAACCAGATAATCGTAATTCTGGCCGGCGATCTTCGGCACATGATAGTTCGGGTAGGCGTTTTTCCACCCTGGAATGCCGTGGCAACCGGCGCAGGTGTAGACCTTGGTCTTGCCAGCAGCCGCATCGCCTTTTTCGGCGGCGAAGCAGGGCAGGGAAACCGTCAGCAAAGCAAGGGCAAGCAGAGGCGCTCGGGTCATTTTCGATTCCGGGGCGGCGAAGGTTGGGCTACGCAGGCGTCAAGCCGTTGAAGTATAGCGTGTCGTTTCCAAATTCGGTTCGCGCAGCTGTTTCGTCCTCCGCCCCTGCAATGGCTCGAAATGCCGCTAGCTGCTGCACTGGCCCCGCTTGGACATTAGTGTGGCGGCCGTGCGTTCGCGACAATTTGCCGCAACCATTCTTGGGCATGTGGCATCGGACATCTGGGTGTGCATGTGACTACCGGCTCACGACGTCGGACGCCAATAGGGTCAATCTGCAACTCCGGCTTGCCTGAACGTTGCGTGGCCGTCGATTTGTCCGATGCGAGCGCCGAGTCGTGGATTGTTGAATCGGCAGCTATTGCACATGGCTAGTGATGTAGTGTAGTATAACACCAAGATTGTTTACCTCAGGCCGCGATCATGCTCCCGAAACCCGCTTCCAACTTGGCTACGAAAACGCTGCGCCGTCTGCGTCTGTCTTCACTTGCTGCGGCGCTGTCCTTCCTCGCTGCCTGCGGCGGTGGTCCCGGTTCCGACAAGGATGCGACCAAATCCGCGTCCGTTCCCGTTGAAGTCGCTGCCGCGACTCATCAGTCAGTGACGGCTAACTATTCCGGCACGGCAACGCTCGAAGCCGTCGGCGACGCCCAGGTTGTTTCAAAGACCACCGGAATCGTTCTGAAGATGCTGGTCGAGGAGGGCATGCACGTTCAGAAAGGGCAAGTGCTGGCCACGCTCGATGATGACGCGACCCGTAACAAGCTCGCGCAGGCTTCGGCCACCCTGAACAAGGCTCAGGCGGCGTACGACAAATCCGAAAAAGGCGTCGCCCTGAAAATCACGCCGCGCGCGGACTACGATCGGGACAAATACGATCTGGCTGCCCAGCGCGCCGTGGTTGACGGCGCACAAATCGATCTTTCCTATACGCGAGTCGTAGCGCCAATCTCGGGCGTCATCGCCAAGCGGTCGGTCAAGCTCGGCAACCTCGTGCAGACGAATCAAGCGCTGTTCCAGATCGTCGATATGGATCCGCTGCAAGCGGTGCTCAACGTGCCCGAGCGCGATCTGGATACGCTCAAGGCCGGGCAGCACGTCCAAATGCGCGTCGATGCACTGTCCGGCAAGACGTTCGATGGCGTGATCGCGCGTATTGCGCCGGTTGTCGATGCGGCCAGTGGTACGTTCCGCGCTACCTGCGAATTTCATGATTCGACGCAGACGCTCAAGCCGGGCATGTTCGGTCGCATCGAAGTTGCATACGACCAGCGCCACGATGCGCTCGTGGTTCCGCGCAATGCGATCGTCGAGGAAGACGGCGAGAGTTCGGTATTCGTGGTCGAACCCGCGCCTGCCAAAGCCGTGACTGAAGCGACTGTAAAAGGGAAGGCTGGAGAAGCTGTCGCGGCCGAAACCACGAAGCCTGCAGGACCCGCGTTTGTCGCCAAGCGTCGCGTCGTAAAGACCGGCTATACCGAGGGCGATCGCATCGAAATCCGGGAAGGTCTTGCTGATGGCGAACGCGTCATCACGATCGGCCGCAACGCGGTGCGCGAAGGTACGGAAATCCAGGTGCTCGAGAGCGCAGCGAAGAATCCCTCTGTCGTTGCGGTGGCGAATACGGAGAAAAAGCCGTGAATTTGCCCGAGCTGGCTACGCGCCGGCGCGTGACGGTTGGCATGTTGACCATCACGCTGGTGCTGTTCGGCCTCATAGGACTCAGCGGCCTGAAGGTCAATCTGCTGCCGGACCTCTCCTATCCGACGCTGACGGTGCGCACCGACTATGAAGGTGCTGCTCCGCTGGAGATCGAAAATCTGATCAGTCAACCGGTCGAGGAAGCCGTGGGTGTGGTCAAGAATGTACGCAAGGTGCATTCGGTATCGCGCACCAGCCAGTCGGATGTCGTGCTCGAATTTACCTGGGGCACGGATATGGACATGGCAAGTCTGGAGGTGCGCGACAAGCTCGATTCGGTGCAGCTGCCTCTTGAGGCCAAAAAACCGCTGCTGCTGCGCTTCAATCCTTCGACCGACCCGATCATCCGCCTTGGTCTCAGTGCCACCGGCGATGTCAGCGAAGCGAAGTTGAAGCAGCTGCGCCGGTTTGCCGATGACGACCTGAAGAAGCATCTCGAACCCGTTCCGGGCGTAGCGGCGGTCAAGATTGGTGGTGGTCTCGAAGATGAAATAGAGGTGTCGATCGACCAGCAGAAGCTGGCCAGGCTCGGCATGGACATCAACGATGTCAACACGCGTCTGAAGAGTGAAAATATCAACGCGTCCGGTGGCCGCATTGACGAAGGCAGCCAACGATTTCTTGTGCGCACGATCAACCAGTTCAAGACGCTCGACGAAATGCGCGAGCTGCTGATCAAGATCGACGGGACCGTGCCGATCCGGCTCAAGGATATCGCCGAAGTGCGTCAGGGCTACAAAGAGCGCGAAGGCGTCGTGCGCATCGATGGGCGCGAGGCGATTGAACTGGCCATCTACAAGGAAGGCGATGCGAATACCGTCAATGTTGCCAAGGCAGTCAAGCAACAGACCGACAAGTTGAAGGAGACGCTGCCAACCGGCGCCTCGCTCAGCATGATCGAAGACCAGTCTGTCTTCATCGAAGGCGCACTCGACGGTGTGAAATGGGATGCGCTGCTGGGCGGTGCGCTGGCGATCCTCATCATCTTCTTCTTTCTCGGCGACGTGTGGAGCACGTTCATCATTTCGCTGTCGTTGCCGGTCTCGCTGATCGCGACGTTCTTTTTCATGGATCAGCTGCACTTGTCGCTGAATGTGATGTCGCTGGGCGGACTCGCGCTCGCGACCGGCATGGTCGTCGACGACTCGATCGTGGTGCTTGAGAACATTGCGCGCCTGCGTGAAAAAGGAGCCTCAATCCTTGAGGCTGCCGTGCGCGGCACTGCAGAGGTTGGCATGGCCGTTACCGCATCGACGTTGACAACCGTCGCCGTGTTCTTCCCGCTCGTATTCGTGCAGGGTGTCGCGGGTCAGTTGTTCCGCGACCAGGCCTTGACGATCACGTTCGCGATGCTGATTTCGCTGGTCGTGTCGATGAGTCTGATCCCGATGCTTGCGTCACTCAAGGGGCGATCACCGCTCGCGTTCAAGGACGAAGCGGTCGATCCGGAGTCGCTGTGGAGCAAGACATGGCGTGGTGGTCTGGCGATCCTTGCATGGCCGCTCGACGTGAAGTGGGCACGCCCGGCGCGTCTGGCGCTATTTTTGGTAGTGCTCCTACCTAACATTTTGGTGGCTGCGCTATATGCACTCGTGCTGGGTTTGATGATCGCGATCTCGGCGCTCGTGCGTTATGGGACGGTTCTGATTTATTTCATGCTGCATCTGGCAGGAGGAATGCTTCCGCTTTCGCTCGCGTATGCACGTCGCACGCTGAACTGGGGCGCTGGCGCAGCCATGTGGCCGCTGCGAGAGAACGGGTCTGACAAGTCACGCAAGATCGCGTTCGCTCTTTCCATTCCACTGAAAATCGTGCTGCTGCCTGCGTTCCTGCTCGCGTTGCTCATGTCCGTCCTGCTGCTCGCGTTGGTCCCGCTCGGCTGGCTGTTCCGTCTCGTCATGGGCTGGTGCGGCAAGCTGGTGTTGTGGCCCTATGATCGGGCGGCGCATGCCTATCACTCGTTCCTGCCCAAAGCACTCGCGCGTCCGCTGCCGGTCCTCGGTTTTGCTGCCGCGGCTCTTGTAGCGACGCTTGCGCTGGTGCCGTCGCTCGGCCTCGATCTGATCCCGCAGCTTGCGCAGGGGCGCTTCGACATGACCGTCACGTTGCCGCCGGGGACGCCGCTCGCCGAAACCGACAAGGTCGTGAGTGAGGTTTCTGCGCGCCACGCGAAGGATGCTGGGGTCGAATCGATCTACGGCGTCGCCGGTGCAGGCACGCGTCTCGACGCCAATCCAACCGAATCCGGCGAAAACATCGCGCGCCTGTCGATAGCGCTCAAGAACGGTGGCAGCAAGTCGATCGAAGCCGCCGAGATCGATCGCTTGCGCGCCGGCATGACACGCGCCGATGCGAGCGTGAAATTTGCTCGCCCCGAATTGTTCAGTTTCTCTGCGCCGCTCGAAGTCGAAATCCGCGGCTACGATCTCGATGCACTCTCACAGGGAGGCCAGCGCCTCGCGACGCTGATGAAGGCATCGCCACGCTTCGCTGACGTCAAATCGACGGTGGAGGGCGGCTATCCGGAAATCCAGGTTCGATTCGATCAGGATCGCGCAGCAGCGCTAGGGCTGACCACACGCGATATCGCTGATCGCCTCGTGCGCAAGGTCAAGGGCGAAGTGGCAACGCGCTACGATTTTCGCGACCGCAAGATTGACGTGCTCGTGCGCGCGCGCGCATCCGATCGCGGCAGCGTCGACGACATCAAGAATCTCATCGTCGGTTACATCAGTGCCAAGGGCGCGAACAATTCCAATACGAACGGAACTTCGCCTGCCAGCAATGGGTCCGGTAGCGCCGCGTCCTCCAACGGAGGATCGGGTAGCTCAGCAACACTCAACGACCAGGCGCAGTCGAGCGCTGACACACCTATCCGACTCTCCTCTGTCGCCGACGTGCTGGCAACCGAAGGTCCGAGCGAAATCAATCGGGTCAGCCAGGAGCGTGTAGCCATTGTGTCGGCGAATCTGCGCACGGGCGATCTTTCCAGCGCAGTCAAGGAAGTCAACGAAATCGTTGCCACGCATCCGCTCGCAGCGGGGGTGAAAGTACGCGTGGGCGGACAGAGCGAAGAGCTTGACGCATCCGTGAAGTCGCTCGTGTTCGCACTTGGCCTGGCGATCTTCCTGGTCTATCTCGTCATGGCGTCGCAGTTTGAATCGTTGCTGCATCCTTTCGTGATCATGTTCTCGATCCCGCTGGCAGCGGTCGGCGCGATCCTGGCGCTGAAGCTGTCCGGGTCGGCCATCTCGGTGGTCGTTTTCATCGGCTTGATCATGCTGGTCGGCATCGTGGTCAAGAACGCGATCGTGCTGATCGACCGCGTGAACCAGCTGCGCGAATCCGGCGTGCCCAAGCGTGAGGCGCTCGCTCAAGGCGCGGAGTCGCGTCTGCGTCCGATCGTCATGACCACGGTCTGTACTCTCATCGGATTCGCACCGCTAGCGCTCGGTTGGGGCGAGGGTGCCGAGGTCCGTGCGCCTATGGCTTTGACCGTGATCGGCGGCCTTGCCGTGTCGACGCTGCTGACGCTGGTTGTGATCCCGATCGTGTACGACCTGCTCGATCGCCGCGGTGACGCATGGTATGTCGCGCGTGGCGCACGCCACGCGGCGAAGTCCGAGAAGGTCGACGAAGCCCGGGAACTCGCTCGCGAAACGATGATTGGCGGAGGACAGCGGGCATGACACTCGCCGAGCTGAGCATGAAGCGGCCGGTCACGGCGATCATGTTTTTCGTGACCATGGTTGTGATCGGTCTGATCGCCGCGTTCAAGTTGCCGCTCGAGAAATTTCCGGCCATCGATGCGCCCTTCGTGGCCGTGCAGATTCCCTATCCAGGGTCCACTCCTGCGGAGATAGAGCGGACGATCACGCGACCGGTAGAGGAAGCGCTGGCGACCCTTCCCGGCGTCAAGCGCATGAACTCGACTTCGGATGCCGAATCCGCGCAAATCTTCCTGGAGTTCAATTGGGGTGAGAGCGTTGCGATCAAGGCAGTGCAAGCGCGCGAGAAGATCGATGCGATCCGCGCGGATCTTCCGTCAGACATTCAGCGCTATTTCGTGCAGAAGTTCTCGACCTCGGACGAGGCAGTACTGCAGTTGCGTATTGCTTCGACCAGCGTGGATCTTTCCAACGCGTACGAGTTGATCGAACGCGAAATCAAACGCCCGCTGGAACGCATACCGGGTGTTGCCAATATCGACATCTCCGGTATCGGCAGGCCCGAGGTGCAAATCGAGCTGT
Source organism: Dokdonella sp. (assembly GCA_039926025.1). Lineage (GTDB taxonomy): Bacteria > Pseudomonadota > Gammaproteobacteria > Xanthomonadales > Rhodanobacteraceae > Dokdonella_A. The sequence goes on along the minus strand of JBDSXV010000122.1, from coordinate 23,334 downwards.
CGTCGGATCGCCTCAGCGCGCACAACATCAATCTCAACGATCTCTACGACCGACTTTCGAAATCCAACTTCGCGATTTCCGCCGGGCAGGTCAGCGCCCAGGGGACAAGGTTTCGAGTACAACCACAAGGCCAGTGGCGTAGCCTCGACGACATCCGCGCGGTACCCCTCGACGCGAAAGGACTTCGTCTGGGCGACATTGCGACAGTAACCCTGCGCCCCGCACGCGTCGACTTTGCGCGACGTCTTGACGGCAAGCCGGCGGTGGGCGTCGACATCCGCCGCGAGCGCAACGCAAACCTGGTCGATGTCGGCACAGCCGTCATGGCTGAGGTCAAGCGCATCCAGGCGTCGCCGGAGCTGCATGGCATTCAGGTCTACGCCATGGAAAACCAGGCTGACAGCGTGACCAGCAGCTTGGGCGAACTCGGCAAAGCAGGTCTCGAAGGCACATTGATGTCGGTGCTCGTGTTGTTTTTCTTCCTGCGCGACTGGCCATCGACCCTGATGGTGTCCCTGTCGATTCCGATCTGCTTCGTGATGACGCTGGGTTGCATGTATTTCTTCGGTATCAGCCTCAACGTGCTGTCGATGATGGGGCTGCTGCTGGCGGTCGGGATGCTTGTCGACAATGCAGTCGTGGTCGTGGAGAGCATCTACCAGTATCGCGAAAAGTATCCCGACAAGCCGTGGTATAGCGCCGTGCAAGGCACTCAAGCCGTCGGCGTCGCGATCGCGGCAGGCACGTTGTCGAGTGTCGTGGTGTTCCTGCCGAATATATTCGGCAAAGCAAATGACATCTCGATTTTCCTCGCCCAGGTTGCAATCGCCATGTCGATTGCGCATTTGGCATCGTGGCTGGTTGCGGTGAGCCTGGTACCGATGTTCGCGTCCAGGCTACCACCTCCGAAATTCCTTGGTAGCGAGAACGCGATCACGCGATTCCGCGAGCGCTACGGCCGCATCGTGACGTGGACACTTGCCCACCGGCGCTGGACGATGCTCGCCGTGTTGGGTCTGGTCGTCGCGAGCTTCGTGCCGATGACGCGGATGAAGACGGACATGTTCGGCGGCGGAGCTTCGCGCCAGCTGCGCCTGTTCTATCAGCTCAATGCGAACTACCGCTTGCAAGACCTGAAGCCCGAAGTCATGAAAGTCGAGAAGTACCTCGACGATAACCGCAAGCGCTTCGAGATCAAATCGGTTTACACGTGGTATTCCGAACAGGGGCAGGCGATGACGCGCATTCTGCTGACCGAGCCAAAGCCCGGTATCGTTGAATGGTTCGCGCAAAAAATCGGGCAGGGAAGCAATCGTGCAGCCGACAGCATCAAGGAAGATATTCGCAAGGACCTGCCGCAGCTCGCGACCGGCAAGGTCGGTTTTGACGGCAACGGCGACGGTAGTCTGAACGGTGGCGTCGACATTTCCATCATCGGCGACTCGATGGACCAGTTGCGCGATCTCGCTCCGAATGTGCTGACCGTGCTATCGCGCTTGCCGAGCTTGCGCGATGTACGCACGGAGAAAGGCAACGGCGATCGCGAAGTCACGGCTCAGGTCGACCGCATTCGCGCCAAGCAGTACGGCTTCGATGCGCTAACCGTCGCGAACTACATTCAGATCGCCTTGCGCGGCATGCCGCTCAAGGACTTTCATATGGACGATCGCCAGTTGCCGGTCTGGTTGCGCTTCCAGGGGGCCGATACCCAGAGCATCGCTGGCCTGTCCGACTACAAGCTGCGCGGACCTGATGGCGCGCAGATTCCGTTGTTGTCGATGTTGCGCACCGATTCGCACGAGACAGCTTCGGCCATCCAGCGCGTCGATCGCCTGACGGCACTCAAGATCACGGCGAATCTGGCCGACAAGATGACCATGCAGGATGCGCGCAAGGAGATCACCAGCGCGATGAATGCGGTCGCGTTGCCGCCTGGCTACCGTTGGAGCTTCGGCCAAGGCTTCGATCGCGATGATGAAGCCGCGGGGCAAATGGGATGGAATACGCTGATCGCACTCGCGCTCGTCTACATCGTGATGTGTGCGATGTTCGAGTCGATGATCTATCCGACTGCGATTCTGACAACGTTCGTCTTCTCGGTGTTCGGCGTGTTCTGGTTGTTCTGGCTGACTGGGACGACGTTCTCGATCATGGCGGCGATTGGCATATTGATCTTGATGGGCGTTGTGGTGAACAACGGTATCGTGATGATCGTTCACATTAATCAGTTGCGACACGTGGGGCACTTGCGCGATGAGGCACTCGTTCTTGGCGCCAAGGAACGCCTGCGCCCGGTACTCATGACAATGGCCACAGCGATTCTCGGCATGCTGCCGCTTGCCATTGGTGGCGCGGAAGCATGGAGCGATGGGCCACCGTATTTCCCGATGGCCAGAGCGATTGCCGGCGGTCTCACGTTCTCGACGATCGTGACGCTGCTGGCGCTGCCGTGCATCTATTCGTTGCTCGACGATAGTCGTCTCTGGATGCGCCGTGTGCTCGCGTCCGGACGTTCGGGTTTGGTGCGTGGCGGCAGCCACGGCATCGCGGGTTCCACGACTGTCTGAGGCACGAGGTGGCGGGCGCCACGGTTCGCTAGCGACCTATCAGCACCTTCAGCATTCGCTTGAAGGTTTCGCCATACGGCGGATTCAACAAGCCGACGAAGTTCAGGCGCGCCTGGTGGAATACCGGCTTCATCCGCGAAAACGTGTGGAAGCCTTCCTCGCCGTGATACGCGCCCATGCCCGAAGCGCCAACGCCGCCGAACGGCAAGTGGTGCTGGGCAATGTGCAGGATCGTGTCATTCACGCTTACGCCGCCCGCCTGCGTTTCAGCCAGGACTCTTTCGATCGTTGCGCGATCTTCGTCGAAAACGTACAGGGCCAGCGGATGGGCGTGCGCCGAAACGTACGCAATCGCGTCGTCAAGCGTCTCGTACGGAACCAACGGCAGCAATGGGCCGAAGATTTCCTGCCGCATGACGTCCATGCCATCGTTGACATCGGTAAGCAAGGTTGGCGGAAATAGGCGGGTCTCGCCACTTTCCGGCAGCTCAGCGAGCGGGTGTGCGGCTGCGCCCGCAGCAACTGCGTTGTCGCGCAAAGCCGCGAGTCGCGCATAGTGTCGATCGGATGCGATGCTTGCGTACTGTCCGCCTGCAGCAAGCTGCGGATACAGTCGCGCAGTGGCCGCCCGCGCCGCGTCGATGAACGCGCTGACGTGGGGGCGTGGCAGGAGCAGGTAGTCGGGAGCGATGCAGGTCTGGCCTGCGTTGAGCAACTTGCCGAGCACGATGCGCTCGACCGCGTGCTCGAAACGCGCGTGCGGGCCGATGATCGCTGGCGACTTTCCACCCAGTTCCAGCGTCACCGGAGTCAGGTTCACCGCGGCCGCACGCATGACCTCGCGCCCAACGGCGGTCGATCCGGTGAAGAGCAGGTGATCGAAGGGCAGGGTGGAAAATTCGCGCGCGACATCCGCGTCACCATTGACGACCGTGATTTCATCAGACGCAAAGGTCTTTGCGATGAGATCGGCAAACAACGCTGAAAAACGCGGCGTCAATTCGCTCATCTTCACCAGTACGCGATTGCCGGCCGCAAGCGCGTCCGTCATCGGTCCGATTGCCAGATACAGTGGGTAGTTCCAAGGCACGATGATGCCGACAACGCCGAGAGGTTGCGGGCGCACTTCCGTGCGCGCCGGCAGGAACCAGAAACCCGCCCAGCGCCGTCGTGAACGCATCCATCGCCGCCCATGCTTGAGCGCATGCTGGATGCCGGCGCGGCTTGGAAAGATTTCGAGCAGATCGGTTTCTTCGCCTGGGCGCCGCCCGAAGTCCGCTGCAATGGCAGCGGCAATGGCGTCACGATGATCTTGCACCAGTACCGCGAGCGAACGCAGGCGACGCGCGCGCACTGGCCAATCGGGGTATGGCTCACGCGCCTGCGCGTTGCGCATGCGCGCGAAGATTTCTTGCAACGAGAGGTCCGCGGTCGTCACGTCAACGTTTCGAGCACGCCGGCAAGTGCGCGGTCCAGACGCCGGTCCAATTCATCTGATCGTGCGTGCAGCGATGCCCATCGCGTCAAGAGCTTGGCAAGCTCCTGCTCGGTCGAAACGGTGGCCGCGGAGCTGCGCAGGCGCGCGGACAGACGATCAACCTGCAACGCACGCCGTCTCTCCAGATCCTCAGCCGGCGATTCGATACCCGCCAGCACTTCGATCGCGATCAACACATCGTGGAAGGCTGCAACATCGTCTTCTGTCGCCCCATCAATTGGGCGAGCAGCAGCCTCAAAGCGTGTCGACAACTCGGTTGCCGCGATATCGCCTTGTGGCAAGGCCGCCCATGCAACGTGCACTTCTGTCGCACGGCTCGGGATTTGCTCCACCGTGCGACACAGCCTGTAGCGCTCGTGCCAGATGGTGTATTGGGCATGCCGGCGCTCGCGTTCGCGACGATTTGCAGCATCCTGCAGCTTCGCCTGCGCGTCGGCGAAACGGCGGGAAAGCTCTTGATCGCGCACGTGCAAAGCGCTCCAGGTCGACTGCACGCGTGCAATTGCGGCGCGCTCAGGTGGCGTTTCCTCGTGCACGAACGCTTCCATTTCCGCGCATGTCGTTTCGGCCTGCGCGCGTTCCTCCACGTCTCGCGCGGTACGTTCGTTTCGCTCGCTGTCGAGTTTTGCGAACACGGCATCGATTGCTGCACGAAACGCGTTCCACTGTGATTGATCCTTTGCACGGCGACCGTTGCCCGCACCTTGCCAGCGCTGTTGCAACTCGCGTGCGGCGGCAACCGCACCACGCTGCGCAGTACCCTGACCGAGCGCCTCGGCCTGGGCGATCAAGGCAGATTTCGCACGCTCAACGTTCTCGTCGCGGCGTGCGATACGTGCATCGAGGCTGGTCAGGCCGTCTTTCAACCGCTGTGCCAGTGCTTTGCGATCACGTGGCTCGACGCTGTCGAGTCCGCGCAGCGCTTCGACCATTTCGCGCCGAAGGGTGCCGATCAGGGGCCAGTCGGTGCTGTCTTCGCCAAGGTCGCTGGCTCGGCCGAGCAGGACAGTCACCAGCTGCACATGCGATTGACGCAGCTCCTGGCGCTTCTTGAAATAAGCCTGCGTTGGCGCCAGCGCCGCGCGACACGCCGCATGGAACTGTCGTGCCAAGCCTCCAGGCTTGGCCCCATCGCGCCCTTCGATGGTGTCGAGCCTTGTCCATTCGAGCTGTGCTTCACGCACGCGGGTGGCGACCGCGTCAGGATGGATTCCCGTCGTCGCGAGCGCTTCAATTTCCTCGCACAGCTGTCGGCGGCGATGATTGTCGGCCCAATGCTGCCAGCGGCTGAGTTCCGCATAGCGCGCCTCGATCGCGGCGGCTTGCTGCGCCACGGCCGGAGGCAAAGTTGTGTCGATACTTCGGCGCAGATCATCGGCGCGGGCTTTCGCTGCATGCGCTTGCGCGCTTGCTCCGGAATCGATCGCGACGTCGATCGCGGTCAGGGACTCCTTCAGTTCGTCCAACAACGCCTGTTGCCGTTCCTGGCGCTGTTTCTTCTCAGCGTTCGCCTCGTCGAGCGAGGCGGCAAAACGTGCCTGCGCGATCAGCGGGGCAATCACCGAATCGACCTTGGTGTCGGATTCGGGCGTTTCGACTTCGGCCTCGGCAGCCCTCTCGGCGACAACGGCGTCAGACACCGTCATCTCGTCATCCACGGTTGCCGCGGACGATTCCATTGCCGCAAACGCCGCCGGCGTTGCGGATGGCAGCGCCCGGCTCACCACGAGCAAGGCCTGCGCTGCACGGAAACGTGTGCGCAGCGCTTCGGAAGCGGCGGTTTCGACGTCAGCCCAGCGCTTCGCGATGTCGGTTTCAACGTCTATATGACGCGGCTTGCGCAGCAACTGCTCAAGCTGCTCGCACAACACGCGAGCGCGCTGCTCCAGCGTCGCGCCATCGCCGCGTGCAACTCGCAGGATTTCGATGCGTTCGCGTGCGCGGCGGCTGACCTGCTTGTCGGTCTTGCGCGCGCGCTCGGCCAGCCGTGCGAGTTGCGCCTCATCGCTGATGCGTTCGACCAAACCGAGGCGGATGTCCGCGTCATTGTCCTCCAGCGCACGATCGAACAACAAGGCAGCGCGCGTGACGCGCTCCAGCGCCGCTCGACGAAGCTCGGGCTCACGCGCACGTCGAGCGATGTGCTCGATCAACTCGCTCTCATCCTGAGCCTTGAGCAAACGCACGCGTTCGGCGAGCGGCGGCGAGGATGCGTGCGTACCCGTCAGCAAGTCGATCCATAGCGCACGTGCCTGGATGCGCACCGCTGGATCGGCATCGTCGTGCGAAATACCTTGCGCGATACCGGGATCTGCAAGCCGTTTCATCGCGGCGAGTCGCACGCCGGCTTCGGTGTCCTCGCGCGCAAGTCGGCCGAGATTGGTAACGAGGTCGCTGTCGGTATCGTGCAGGACGCCCAAGAGACGGGTCGCGGAATCCTTGGACAACCAGCGTGGCTTGCGCAGAAAACTTGGAAATTTCATTGGCGGGTTCTTCAGAACAGATTCTTGATGATATGGAAGCCGGCGGCGTACTCGCCGATGATGGTGCCCAGGGTAACGAACATGAAGTTGAGCAGGGTGCGGGCAATGCGGTTCTTCCACCAGCCGGTCCAGTGCGCCACATCGTCTCGCAAGGTGTCAAAGTCGGCCACGCGCGGGCGACGCAGCCACGCCTCGACGCCGGCGCTGATTGCCGATGCCGGAATACCGGGGCGGAACGGTTTCAATGGTGCCGCGATGAACGCGGCGAGCACACTGAGAGGATGCGCAGCCGCAGCGATTGCGCCGAGCGCGGCGAAACCGCCGGTGAACAGGGTCCATGCAAGCAAAGCGTCGGTGCCGGCGCGCACGCCGCGCGTGAAGGCGAATCCAATCGCGGACGCAATTACGAGGAACACGGCAAGCGCAAACCACTTCGGCCAGCGCGAGGCCGGCGGAAGTTTGGACAACTTTTCGATCAAGGGCCGCGGGATCTCGTTTTGCGATACCAGTTCGCGTTCGATACCCGCCAGATGCCCGGCACCGATCACGACCAGCACACGCCGCGCAGTGCTGCCCCGAGCCTGTTCGCGCAATCGAGCAGTCATGTAGCGGTCGCGTTCGGCGATCAGTGCATCATAAAGTGGCGGCGATTCCCGTGCGAACTCGTTGAACATGCTGCCGAGCAGGTCACCTTGCTTGAGCTTCTCGATTTCGTCCTCGCTGACGTCTTCGCGCGTGAGCAGGCTTGCGCCGAGGCCTCCGACGATTGAAAGGCGATCGACGAAGCCGACGCTTCGGTACGCACGCTTCAAGGTCACGCCGATTTCACGGTCGATCAGCCAGATCGGCAGATCGCGTGCGTCGGCACCATCAATCGCGGCCTTCATTTCGGCACCCGGTTCGATACCGAACTGTTCGGCAAGGCGGCGCTGGAATGCAGACAGCGCAAGATTCGCCGCGATCAATCCGACCTTTCCCTGGCGAATCACCTGGAACAGATCGAGCTTGCGAAACGCCTCCGGGTCGCCCATCGATTGGTAGCGCGGCTCGCACAGTTCCACCGCGACCGCATCGAAGTGTTCGCGCTCGAGGATCGCGCGCACCGCGTCGGCGCTGACCCGTGAAACATGCGCAGTGCCCAGCAACACGTATTCGATATCGCCGCGATGCACGCGCGCGATCGGTTGCTCGACAAGGATGTCGATCGGCGTTTCTGTCATCGGCGCAGACGCCGGATCGTGCGCGTTCAATCGCGGAATCGCTTCATGAGGTCGGAGTAGGCATCGATGCGACGATCACGCAGAAACGGCCAGATACGACGCACCTGTTCGCTCCGCGCCAGATCGATATCGGCGAGCAGGAGTTCGCGTCCATCGCCGCGCGCCTGGGCAAGAAATTCGCCCTGTGGTCCGGCGACAAAGCTCGAGCCCCAGAACTGGATGCCGCGTCCGCCGTCCGGGGCCACCTCGAAACCGGTTCTGTTGCAGGCGAGCAGCGGCAAGCCGTTGGCAACCGCATGTCCGCGCTGCACGGTTATCCAGGCTTCGCGCTGACGATCCTTTTCCGCCTGCACGTCGGACGGGTCCCATCCGATCGCAGTCGGGTAGAGCAGGAGATCCGCGCCAGCCAACGCCATCAGGCGTGCGCCTTCGGGATACCACTGATCCCAGCAGACCAGAACACCGAGCTTGCCGACGGAGGTCTGGATCGGGTCGAAACCGAGATCGCCGGGTGTGAAATAGAACTTCTCATAGAAGGCTGGATCATCGGGAATGTGCATCTTGCGATACTTCCCGGCAATCGTGCGTGTGCGGTCGAAGACGACAGCTGTGTTGTGATAGAGCCCGGCAGCGCGACGTTCGAACAGTGACGCGACAATCACGAGGTTGAGCTCCTGCGCGAGCGCGCCGATGCGTTCGGTGCTCGGTCCGGGGATCGATTCCGCGCGGTCGAACTCGTCGACGCTTTCGTGCTGGCAGAAATAGGGGCCATTGTGCAGTTCCTGCAGCAGGACAAGCGAGGCACCGGCCGCAGCGGCTTCGCGCAGTCCCACCTCGACCGCATCGAGGTTTGCCTCGCGACTGCCGCGGTCTGTTTCTTGCAGCAGTGCGACTTTAAGGGTGGGTTGCTTCATGTCATCGTCTGGAGGCGTCGCCAATCGAATATGGTAGCGCGGATCGCAGGCAACAACCGCAGGCGGCCTCCGTCGCCCCCGATTGTCCAGCGGGCAACTCCAGTGTAGGAAGGGGAAATGACCGGCAGCGTTCACTCCATGGCTGTTTCGCTTCAAGTCGCGATCCTGGCGCCTCGCGCTGACGTGGCGCCGCTACGCCGCCTCGTTGCCGATTCCGGCGTTGCGATCTCGGTGACGGCATGTGATGACCTCGTGGCTACGCTGGCCCATCTGGGCGACGCGCCTTGTGACGTGGTCCTGATTGATGTCACCGATGCAGCCGGGCTTGATGCCATTGCCCCTCTTCAAGAGCGTTCACCGACCACTGCGTTGGTCGTGCTGCTAAGCAGCGATGCCCCAGCCTTGCGCAGCCAGGCGTTGGCGCACGGCGCGCAGGACTGTCTCGCAGCGGACGAACTCAAGGCCGATTTGCTCGGCTATGCGCTGCGTCACGCGGTCGCACATGCGCGGCGCGAGCGCGGTGCGAATGAACACGCCGCGGAGTTGCGTCTGCTGTTCGACTTCAATCCTCATCCGATGTGGATGTTCGATGCGGCCACGCTGAGATTCATCGCGGTGAATCAGGTCGCGATCGCCGCCTATGGCTTCAGCGAAAAGGAGTTCCTCGCCATGTCGGTTGCCGACATTCGCGCAACGAGCCTCGCCGCGCGTCTGAACGAGCGCATTGGCAGCCAGTCGGCGATGCAGGATGCCAGTGGTATCTGGCGACACCGCAGAAAGAACGGTGCCGAGATCGAGGTCGAGGTGTACGTCCAAGCCGTACCCCAATGGGGACCCGACCTCTGCCTTGCGCAGGCGCGCGATGTGACCGCGGAGCGGCGAGCGATGCGCACGCTCGAGGCAAGCGAACGCAGGTTTCGCGACTTCTTCCAGCACAGCACCGGTTTCATCTGCATCCACGACCTCGACGGTACTCTGCTTTCGGTCAATCCGGCTACTGCAAATGCGCTCGGTCGCAGCGTCGCCGAGTTGCTTGGCACACCGTTGCGCAACTTGTCGCCACCGGAATTGCGCTTCCTTTCCGACAACTACCTGCAACGCGTGGTAGACAATGGCGAAGACGCCGGCTCCATGCGAGTGCTCAATAAGAAAGGTGAGCTGCTCGTCTGGCAATACAGCAATCGGGTCTACATCGACGCCGAAGGATCGTCCTACGTGATGGGCTACGCGCAGGACATCACGGCGTTGCGCGCGGTCGAACAAGCACTGCAGTTGAGCGAACGACGTCTGCGCACGGTAGCGGACACGCTGCCGCTGAAAATTGCCTACGTGGATGCGCAGCAGCGGCTCGTGTTCGTCAACGAAGCATTCCGGCTAGCCTACGCAACCGCTGAGCAGGACGTCGTCGGAGCGCATGTGCGCGATCTTCTGGGCGACCAGCGCTACGCGCGCCGTCAACCGTATCTCGAACGTGCGCTCAAGGGCGAGCGCGTGACCTTCGAGGACGAGGAAGGCGAGGGCGAAGACTATCAGTGCGTCGAAGTCACTTTCATCCCGGAGGCTGCTGAAAAAGATGCCTGCGTGATCGGCGTGCACGCGATGGTGCAGGACATCACCTCCAAAAAACGCGAGGAAAAACGCCTGATCCACCTCGCACGGGTCGACCACCTGACCGGGCTCATGAATCGCGCAGGGTTCTACGAGCGCCTCGACACTGCGATCGAGCACTCGCGCGACCGCGATTCCCTGCTGGTTGTTTTCTATCTCGACATTGATCGTTTCAAGCAGGTCAACGACACGCACGGCCATGCCGTCGGCGATGCCTTGATTCGCGCATTCGCTGCTCGGCTTGGCGAGAAGGTGCGCGCATCGGATGCGGTCGCGCGTCTCGGCGGAGACGAGTTCACGGTCGTGATGGAAGGCTTCCCCGACGTCGAACGTGTGCGCATGATTGCGGAGAAGCTCGTGGCCGCGATGGCGCAACCGTTCGATTTGCGAAGTGAAGGAGTGGCGCTAACAGTCGGAGCAAGTATCGGCATCGCCGCGTGTCGCGGTGGACCGCTGGCCGCACCTGCACTGGTCGCGCGCGCTGACGCGATGCTGTATGAAGCGAAGGAGGCGGGGCGTGGAACTTACCGCCTCGAGATGATCGGCGCGGACCTCGCACCGACCTAGCCCGGCGGATTGACCATCGCGATAGCGCCGGCCGGAAGTTGCATGGTCAGGCAATGGACGCTGCCGTTTTGCCAGATCAACGGCCGTGCATCGATGAGCACGACTTCGCGACCCGGATGTGCGCTGGCAATGATGCGTGCGGCCACGACGTCGGCCACATCGCCATAGGCAGGCATCAGCACGGCGCCATTGACGATCAGATAGTTCGCGTAAGACGATGCGAGGCGACGACCTTCGTCGACGATCGCGCGAGGCCAGGGCAGCGGGTGCAATCGATACGGACGCCCGTCTGCCGTACGCAGCTTGGCAAGCTCTTCCTGCATCCGTGCAAGCTCGGCGTAGTGCGGGTCGGCAGGGTCGTCGCAGGTCTGGAACACGATCGCATCGTCAGGCGCCAAACGCGCGAGGGTATCGATGTGGGCGTCGGTGTCGTCACCTTCGAGGTAGCCGTAGTCGAGCCAGAGCACGCGCTCGGCGTTGAAGGCATCGACGAGTCGCGCCGACAGGTCTTCACGCGACATGTCGGGATGGCGCTGGTGCAGGCAGCGCCATGTGGTCAGGATCGTTCCTTTGCCATCCGATTCGATTGCGCCGCCTTCAAGCGCCCAGTCGATGCGTCGGTGCGCGGACGCGTGAAAAACGCCGCGCTCGATCAGCGCCTCGATCAGGCGATCATCGCGCCCGCCTTCGAACTTGCCGCCCCAGCCGGTGAAGCGAAAATCGACCAGGCAATACCCGGCGCCGTCGGCAAGCGTGAGTGGGCCGGAGTCGCGCAGCCAAGTGTCGTCGTAAGGAACTTCGACGAAATGCAGGCGTGAGGCATCGACGCCGGCTGTTGCCAGGAGGGACGAGGCGCGCGCGCAAACCTGCGCATCGGGCACGCAAATCAGCACCGGCTCGAAGCGTGCGATCGCAGCCGCGAGAGCGACATAAGCGATTTCGATTCGGTCCAGCCGCGCCGCCCAGTCCGTTCCGGCGTTCGGCCAGGCTATAACGACCGCGGCCTGCGGTTCCCACTCCGCAGGCAGGCGAAAACGAGCCGTCATCGAATCAGGAGTTCGGGGCGGCGGCAGGAGCCGCGTCCATCACGCTGTGGATCACGTGATTGCGCTCGAAGTAAACGGTGTAACCGCTATAGCGCCAGCGGTTGATGGTGGGATGAAGATGCGTGTCACCACCGGCAGCCGGCAATTTCTCGGCCGGTGCGCCAAAACGCCGCTCAACCTGACCCATGCTCATGCCGCGAGTCGGCAGGTTGCTGCCTTCGAATGCGCGGCCGTAATGAGCCGAGCGATGATGGTGCTTTTTGACCGGCGGCTGCACATCGAGCGTATCGGCGTGTGCCGGGACCAGCATGATGCCCGCCGCAACAGCGGACGCGGTAGCGAGAACGAACTTCACAAGCATGGCTCAAATCCCTGTTCTGAAAGGAAGAACAACCGACATACCCACGGCCGCCTTTGTATCAGAAGCCTGCGCTGGGTTCCATGACTGGCGCGGTTTTACGGGGTCGAGGTCACGGAATCGCAGAAATGGGTCCTGCCTTTTCCGCATGCCGGCCATCCATGATCGCCCCATGATCGCCGAAAATTGCTCCTGCATTTTCGGCGTACCGGCCGTCCATGGCCATAAAAAAAGGGCCGCTGAGCGGCCCTTTTTTCGAAAATCCGGTAACGGCGTCCCGCTCAGCGCTGACGCGCCTTGAAGCGCGGATTGCTCTTGCAGATCACGAATACCTTGCCGCGGCGACGCACGACCTTGCAGTCGCGGTGACGCTTTTTAGCGGACTTGAGGGACGACAACACTTTCATGGAACGCCTCGCAACGGTTTCAGGGCACGGAAAGCGCGGAATTGTAAGGGATTTCAGTTGGCATGGATAGTGGGGCGCCAGACTGCCGGAATGCCGACCGATTGAGCGCTGGTCCGGCGCGTTTCTTTCCCGCCAGCAACTAGTCAATATGCTCTGTTTTCGCACGCTGACAGTCGACACCTCCTTGGTGCCCGACAAGCGCGAACTCGTCACCTGAATGCGTAGGCGTGGACTGCCGAGCGTTGCCGACGAGCGCATCCGCGGTTTCAGCGCGAGTGGCGACGACTATCCGACCAAATCGTTCGTACCGAATGTATCGGCCTTAAGGGGGTCACCTCGGAAATCGTGTCAAAAGTGACGGTCTAGCTGAAAAAACCTTTCTGCATCAAACGCATGAAACGGGGCGCGTTGACGGGGGCCGCCATGGATGGCCGTGCTGGGGCACTTTATATTAGAGTTGGCGCACGCCTTTGCAGGGGTGAGCTATGTCCGGCTATCAGAGTCGATTCATTGGCCTCGAACGTCTTCCGAAGAACTTGTCGGCATTCGATGTCGATCTCTATTTCCGGTTGTCGACTGACCTTCTGCAGGAGGTCGATCGATACGCCCGTACCGATCGGCATGCCGGTGCCGACATCCGCAAAATCGCACTCGCCGCACAGCTCGTCTTTCTCCGCGCCACCGGTCGATCGCTCGATCAAGTCAGTCAGCTCCCGAAAGAACTGCTCCGATCGCTCGGGGAAACGCTCAAAGTAGCCACACCGATGATCGCGAGCCTCAAGGCGATTTATAAGCGCTCGCGAACGTTGTATGACCATCAACGCTGGGCGCGCGAGCAGCTTGGGCTGAGCGATCTGGATGATACGCATCGGGAGACGCTCGTCGACGTCTTGCGTGCCCAGGCTTCTGAAGTTCCCTCGGTCGACGATCTCGTACACACCGCAAAGGTGTGGCTGTTCGAGAAGCAGATTTTGATTCCCGGCGCTCGTGTCATGTTCGACTTGGCCAGGGCAGCCTTCGTCCATATCGAAAAGGAAGCCGCCGCGATCATCCAGAAGAACGTCCCCGCATCGGATCGACTGGCATGCCGACGTGCTGTTTTCTCCATGCATCTGGGCGCTCAGCAGCAAACCGTTCTTCATTGGCTGCGCACGCCGCCGAAGCGTCACAGTCCCAGCACGCTGACCGAGACGCTCTCCAAGATCAAATTCCTGAAAAACCTCAACGTCCATTCGTGGGATCTTCATGAGATCGCATTAGCGCGCCAGCACGCTTACGGTCAATCGCTATCCAGTAGGCCACCATCGGAGACCCGTAAACTCAAGGAGTCCGTTCAAGTCTTGGAGATCACTTGTTTCCTTCGATACACGCTGCTTGAGCTGACCGACGCTGCCCTACTTCAAACGGGTCGACGAATTTCCGATTTGATGAGGGCCGCCACAACAAAAAATCAGGAGCGGCGAGCACGCACGCTGACGAATTTTGTCGAGGGCGTAACGTCCATCAAGCAGATTGTCGACGATGAGTCGCGTTCGGCGGACGAACGGCTCGCTTCGATCGCTGAAGTGATCGAGAGCTTGGGTGATCTGTCACCCAATAGCCAAGCGTCCGGCATGAGGGACGCATTGGCCGATGACCCGACACGGGTTCATTCCTTGCTGACCGCCGTCGTCGACCTTGATTTTCAAGGTCGGCCTAAGGACCCGGCGATCAAGCAACTCGAGGTATGGCGCGAGCTTCGCGACAAGGGAATCCGGGAGCTTCCTCGCGATATTGATGTCCCTGTTTCCGACATCTGGCGCGACCTGGTGAACGACGACGATCGGAAACGAGCACTCAGGGCATTGGAGGCGAGCGCCGCACTCTCCTTGCGCCGTGGGCTTCGTCGCGGATCAGTATGGATTGACCATAGCCTGACATTCCGAGAGCGCGATCAGATGCTGATTCCGCCGGCTGAATGGGAAGCACAGCGTGACCGCTTTCTTAGTCAGATGCAGTTGCCGCCTGACCCGGAGCCTTATCTTGCCAAGGTACTAGAACACATCGCGGTCGGAATGGAAGCGCTCGCGGAAGCCCATGAGCAAGGCAAGATCACTATTGATGCCAATGGAGTGGTCCATTTGGCAAAGCTCGAAGCACTCCCATCAGACCCCGAGCCCAAGCGGACCGTTGAACTCCTTTACGAAGAGATCGGGAGTGTGCAGTTCCCCGACATCATGCTCGAGGTCGATTCGCTCACCAACATTAGCCTCATCCTCCTTGGCCACCGGCCGAAGACCGAAAGCGAACTCGTCGCCCTCTACGGGGCACTAATTGCTCACGGTCGGGACAAGAATGCCAAGAACATCGCGGCGATGACGCCGCAACTCGACCCAGGCCTCGTGTCTGCTGCCATGCGAGCCCTTGAAACGCCTGGTCGCCTTGATCGGGCCAATCGCGCCGTTGTGGAGTTCCAGAAGAAGCATTGGCTGGCTGATCTTTGGGGCACCGGCGGCAACGGTTCGGCCGACAGCATGAGCGTCGATGCGTCCCGGCACCTCTGGAATGCCCGCGTGGATCCGCGGCGTCGTACACATGCGATTGGCCTCTATACGCATGTCCTCGATCATCATGGTGTCGCGCACAATCAACCGATCGTGCTGAATGAGCGACAGGCCGGGCCGGCCATTCACGGTGCGCATGTGTACAACCAGCACACGAATGGCGAATCGTTGCACCGACTTGCCGTCGACACGCATGGCTACACCAATGCAGGAATGACCATTGCTAGCTTCGATGGCCTTGATCTCTGTCCACGTCTTCGAGATCTCAAGGAGAGAAAACTCTATCTCCCCAAGGGCCTCGATGTTCCCGACGGGATCGATCACATCGTCAGGGGCGACGTGTCCTTGTCCAAGATCAAGAAGGGCTGGGACGAGCTGTTGCGTGGTTTCGCGTCTGCAAAAACCGGCCGCGTCGGCTTCGACGTCTTGTTGTTGCGCCTTGGAAGCGCAGCTGCGGGAGAACCCATGCACGATGCGGCCGATAATCTTGGAAAGTTGTTGCGGACCTTGTTTCTCTGCGACTACTTTACCAATCCCGAATTTCGGAGAGAGCTTCACATACTTCTCAACCGGGGCGAGTCGATTCATCAGCTTCAGCGAACGGTCCATGCCGGGCGGATTGCTCCCGAACGTGGGCGCCGCTCCGATGAGCTCTTTGCTATTTCGGGATCGCATGCGCTTCTGACGAACATGGTGATTGCCTGGAACACGCACAAGATGCAGTTGGTGGCCGAACATTGGAGGAAGAGCGGCAAACCTATCGAGGACGCGTGGCTTCGGCGTATGGGGCCTGGTCATACGGGCCACATCAACTTTGACGGAACATTCCGTTTCGGCATTGATCGCTACCGGGAGATCCTGCTGGAGCCGGCAAAGCGAGAGCGTCTGCGCAGTGTCAAATAGCGTGCATGCTGCGGTTGGTGCAGGCATCAAGCTAACAGTGATGTCAGCTGATTTCGGCACGGTTCAAAGCAGCAGCTCTTACGCCGCACCAATCGATAGAGGACGTCGTCTCACCCATGTTGATATGGATTGATCGATGGCGCGCTCGACGGCGCATGCGGTCGCTGCCGACATTGCGGATTCACGTCATTTCTGATTCCTGGATGGCGCCGACGACGCCCAATCCGACGATACAGGCAACGCTATTCGACGGCAAAGGCACACAAATCGGTCGAGCCGCGTTGTACGTTCCGAAATCGTTCGACATGTCAGCCTCATTGGGTGGATTGATTGTCCGCGATGTGTCCTTGCGAGCGATTCACAACGGGTGGGACGAATTCTTGCGCTGTGGTGCCTCGGTCTACAGCGGGCGCCTAAGCGCCAATGTAGCGATGCAACGCATGGGTAGTGCCGCACGGGGCGATCCGGTTCACCGTGCGGCCGACCAACTCGGTCGTTTGCTACGAACGTTGTTCCTGTGCGACTACTTTACGAAACCGATGTTCCGCCGCGAGATTCGCACGGTGCTCAATCGCGGCGAGTCGATACGGCATCGACCGTTACCGCGAAGAACTTTTGCAATCAGCTAAGATTCGCAAGCGTGCGTACGCTTTAAGAAGCTCTTGACATAGCCGGAAACCATTTCAACGATGTAATAGTCATCCCAGCGATTCTCCCCGTTTGAGCTTCTTGATTGCATCATTGGGATTTCCGATTTGATCGGACGCGGTTGCCGCCGCGAGTGCCGTGATGATGACCCCGAGTTTTTCTTCCACCGCTTTGTCACCAAGTCTCTTGGCCCCAACGCATGTGGCGATAGCCGTATTGTGGCCAGCGCTGGCCAAGGCATCGAGCATTTCCGAAGTGCGTTGGCCGGGCATGCGACCACTCATAGCGAATCGGCCATTGGCTACGTCTGGTTCGCCGTTCTTGTCCGGGCTAGCGCTGAAGAGTTCCATGATGTGCGGATAGGCACCGTGAACGTATCCGGACTTTCCCATGTGAAGCATCCGAGTCAACTCTTTCCCATCCGATGCGTTGAGCGGATTTCCGTCGATGCGTGCCATGCCTGCAAGCACCTGGTCGCGCGGCACGCGCTGCCGTTTTTGCTGCGTGCCGACGGGTTTAGAAGGATCTTCAAATTCTTCCTGGAAAAACTCTTCGACCAACTGCATCTGCGCTTTGCTCGGTTTGCCATCTTCTCCGAGCGGCGTCGCGAGAAAGAGGACATCTTCAAAGGATTCGCTCAGGCAACGGCAAAGGATCCCTACCTCTTGGTAGAAACCGTTCGCCAATAGAGCTATACCCGCGTGCAGTAGGCTGACGCTCCTTACGCACTTGAGATGTGACATCAATATGTAGTCGCGTTGATCATGTCGAAATGCGGGCGTGTGGCCTTTTAGATGGACGAACGCCGGCGGATGAAGACGGCTATGCAGCGCCTGCACGGCTTCCTCGATCGCGTCGACTGCTCGAGCGAGTTCCCGCAGGGTGAAGGACATCATGCATCCCTTGTGATGGGCGAAAGATAGTGGCGCACATGCATGCCGATGCCGGATTTGTGACTAAACCCCATTGAATTCAAGAGGGCCATCATGGCGATGGAGGCAGGAAGACATCGAGCCAGTAAGCGCCTGTTCGAGGTTGCAAGTGTAGTGAGGATGTCTTGGAGCGTTTCTCGCGCGTAGCCATGGCGCCGATAGTCTGGCGCTATTACCAGTGCGTGTAGCTCCAGTTCGGTCGGTTCTACACAGCCTCTTAGAACGACGAAACCAACGGTCTGGTCGCCCACAGAAAGCATTTGGAGATGCAGAAGCGCCGGCCGTCCCGCCTTGAGTGCGCTCGTATGCTCAACCAACTCTTGCAGGAAGCTCTCGATCTCGTCAGGCGTGTCGAGCTCCGCGAAGTGACCGTGATACGCTTCAGCGGTCAGGAGGCCGCGGACGGTCGGAATATCTTCAACGGTCACTTCACGCGCACGCACTGAGGCTGCCGATGTACTTCGTGTGAGCGCTACGGAAACAACTGCGCGTAGCCATCGAAGCATGTCGCGTATAGCCATATGTAGACGACCTCATGGAACTAGGTTCTGAAATCACTGACGTGGCAATCTTCGCCGGTTGCGCGTTGGCAGGCGCGGACTGAGTCCTCATCCGGGCGCCGACCTGATTGAACGAAGAAATACCTCACGCACGTTATGAATGAGTGCCCCATCGTAGGGTGAGGCATCATCTTCGAATGACAAGCGATCTTGTCGTGCCCATTCGCAGACCAAAAAATACGCCAGACCTGCCGGAACGTCTGCGTCTGCAACCAGTGTACAAAGCCGTGTCGCATCGCCAGGTGGAGGCAGCGCTTCGACTACGCGAGCGATAGCAGCGGCGTATTCCTGTGCATGAACGGCGGCCCAAGCGAGGCAGACACCAGCGCTTTGCGGGGCAATCGACCAGCTACCCGACCACTCGGCGAGTTTCACTAGACATCGCTCGCTGAGATAGCGTGCGCTCCTGACAAGTACGTCTTCATTGGCTTGCAAGGCTGTTTCAAGTTCCTCTACGTCGACATGCTGGAGTGGGTCGTCACGCACCTTCTCGTAAACGTGCATTAAGAGCCCGCGATCGACATCTCCGAACCTAGACCATTCATCGGCAGCCGTCGGCTCGACGACTGCGCGACGAATCGCCACAACGTGATCCAGAAGTTCATTGTACCGTTCGTGTTGGCTCGCCTTCAGCGAAATCAACGAGCGCAAGGTCTGATCCGACTGCTCAAGGAGCTGGGGGAATGCCTCGTTCTTCAACCAGTTCTGGAATGCAATCGAATCGCACGATTCGCCGCGCTCAAGCCGGAGCTTGAGAAAGTCTGCGGCCAGCGAAGTCCCTGTCGCGATGAGTTCGAGCACATGTACGTCTGTCATTGTGGAGATTCGCTCCGTTGATCGTGGTCCATTCGTTTTTTGCGAAGCTCAGCCTTCTGAAACGATGGCGCTGTTTGGCGCGGGCAACGCGGCCAGCGCGCGCGTATGTGAGGCGACTCCGTGTTCGATGCGCTCACGTGCAAACGGATCGCTGCCATTAAGATATCGCATCGCCGAATGCACATCCTTCCAACCGACGTATTCCATCAGGCTTTTCACGTCCCAGCCGTTCGCATCGGCCCAAGCAGCGAAACCTCGCCGCAGCGAGTGACCGCTGTAGTCGTCAGGAGAAGGAAGTCCCGCGCGAGTAAACAAGCGGCGCAACAATGGGATGATGCTATTGGCGTGCAACGGCGAATCAGCGATTCCGGCCCAGCGATCAATCCGACGGAAAAGCGGGCCTTCGTCAATGCCTGCTTCGGCCATCCATTGCGTTGTCGCTTCGACAGGACACCACCGTGAGAGGGCCGGCACTTTGAAGGTCGTACCGACGTTCTCGCGGTCCGCTTTCGTCCGCGCAAGAAAGCAGGTCATACCATGGTCAGGAACGACCGTGAGATGCTCCGCGCGCAGTTGAATGAGCTCGTCACCGCGAAATCCGCGCCAGAATCCGAGCAACACCAGTGAGCGATCACGCAGGCAGCGCAATCTCCGAGCGCGATCTGCGTGTTCTTGCGCGGTGATGGCCGCTGCTTCCAGCCAGTCGGCGACCTGCGCGAGCTGGGTGATATGCAGTGGTGCGGCGCGCTTCTCGACGGCGGGATGCAGCGCCTGGATTCCTTTGAGCACCTTCCGGACAACGGTTGCGCGCGTCGGATCGGCGAAGCCGTGCTCCGCATGCCACTGTGCGAGTGCGGCGAGACGCTGCTTCAGCGTGTTCACGGCTAGGCGGCCTGCGTAGTTGGCCAAATACCGCGCGACACTCTCGGCCGTCGCAGGAAGATGTCCTCCCCATTCCACCTCGAAATGCTGGGTGGCGAACTGATAGCTTCGGCGTGTGTTCTCGCGAGTGGCAGCTTCCAGGTAGCGGTCGACGTTCGGCATGCGCTATTCCCATGTCACGCGAAATCGCAATGGTATGTCAGCATGGCACCCGCGCGGTTTTCATTTCACCGCTTCTGCCATCTTCACAAAGACGCTTCCAAGAGCGAGCTGCTCCGCGGAACTTTCAGCACCCTCAAATCTGCGACCATCCCGCTCTAGCGAAACGGAGACGCTGCCATCTCGCCGCTTAAAAAACGGAACCCAGCCAGCTTGCTCCAGGCGGCGAAGGACGATGCGCGCACGTACCAGATCACCCGTGTGCCTGGGCACGTACTTCTGCAGATAGTCCGGCTTTGGCGTCGCTGTCTCTCCGAACGGCAAGGAATAGCTAAACTCTGCACCACACCGCGTGCACACATGCAGCGTCCATACGCCTTGGTAGTACCGATCGCGTTCGGTTCGTACTCGATAGTCCGGATGATTGCATCCGCCCATCAACTTCTCGTTGATCAGTAGATCTTCGGCCGTTGGCACTTCATCGTTCACTTCGTTGCTCGCTGGGAGTCCGTGAATGTGGCGGTTCAACCAAAGGACGCTGAAACAGTCTGAGCCACAGCGAAAGTCCGCGCTACCTGCGAAGCGTAACGGATGCAGGAAGCTCCAGTCGCTTCAAAAGATCTCGGTGTGCAAGGTAATCATCGCGTCAGGAAAGGCAGCTTCCAGAGGCACCAATCGGATGATATATCCGAGCGCGCGGCCACGCAGGGTTTCGCCATAGTCCATAGCCGCGATTGCGGCGAGCAATGGCGAACTTGCCGTGATCGGGAGCTGCCCCATCCGTTCGAATGACCACGTGTTTTCGCCCGGACTAATCACAATTCTTCGCACGACGTACCCCAACGTATTGAGTCCAAGATGACCGGTCAAAATGCTCGATCGGTCGAGCAAAGTGTGCCACTTCTTTGCCGCCGATCAGTAACTACCTGCGAGTGCAGTCTGACTTGGCCTGAATTCCGCATTGATGGATTCGATGTGTGGGCGTCGAAGTGGTCAGATGGTTTCAATCGCTGTCAGCGCTATTGCGCCAGGCCAATTTCCACGCTGACGTGCACGATCTCTTCATGGATGGCGAGGCTGCGCCGGATGGCTTCGGCGGCGATCGGCGCAGGGCTGACAAGGGCGAGAATGCAGGCATAGCGTCCCTTGCCAACGCGCCAGACGTGCAGATCACTGATCGCGGCCGCTGGATAGTCGGTCGCTACCACTTCCCGAATCTCCTCAACCACAGGATGGTCCATCTCCGCATCCAGCAGGATGCGCCCGGACTGCCGCAGCAGACCGTACGCCCAGTTGCCTACGAGGAAGGCGCCTACAATCCCCATCACGGGATCGAGCCAAGCAGCACCGAAGAATTTGCCGCCGATCAAGGCGCCGATCGCCAGCACGGAAGTCGCGGCATCGGCGATCACGTGCAAATAGGCGGATCGCAGATTGATGTCGTGATGGCGGTGATCGTTGGCATGCCCATGGTCATGAGCGTGCTCGTGCGCATGGCCGGACTGTCCGTCCTTCAACAGCCATGCGCAGATGAGGTTCACGGCCAAGCCGATAATCGCAATCACGATCGCTTCGTCGTAGTGGATGGCTCCCGGAGCGAATAGTCGCTCGACGGACTGAAACAGCATCAACGCCGCGACCACGGCGAGCAGCAAAGCACTGCTGTAGCCTCCCAGCACCTCGATCTTCCAGGTGCCGAACGCGAACCGGCGATCGCCCGCGAGTCGGCGTGCCAGCGCGTACGCGACGACTGATAACCCGAGCGCGAGCGCGTGCGAACTCATGTGCCAGCCATCCGCCAGCAGCGCCATTGAATTGAGCGTGTAGCCGCCGATAATTTCCACGACCATCATGACCGCGGTGATCACGACGGCGCGCAGCGTGTTCTTCTCAGCGAGCGGATTGCCCTCGTTGAATTCGTGGCTATGCTGGAAGGCGGTTATGTCGGGTGATGGCATGGCAATGCTCGTTGATATACTCCCCTATAGTATGCGATAGCTCAGGAGATAACGATGGCCCATCTGTCAAAGGACAAGACATTGATTGCTCGTGTGCGCCGAATCGGCGGACAGGTGGCTTCACTGGAGCGGGCGCTAACCGCGGAAGCCGAATGCGGCGCGATCCTGCAGCAGTTGGCCGCGGTGCGCGGCGCCGTGAACGGATTGATGCTGCACGTTCTTGAAGGCCACCTGCGCGAGCATGTCGCCCCGAAGGCGCGCGGGCACGACTCAGATGAGCTTGAACCCGTCGTTGCTGTGTTGAGACGCTATCTCAAGTGAAGCCGCTAAGGGTGCTGCCTCCGGCCGCTCCCCCGGCGATAGGCGGCGCCAAAATGGCCCGCACGAGATTTGCTAGGTCGTCCAGACCGATATGCCTTGACTCTGGACCCGAGTCAAGGGTTTACCCTGTGCCTCTGATCCCCTCCGAGACACGCCATGACTGGCTTCACCATCGGCGAAATCGCCAAACGCGCCGGTGTCGGTATCGACACCGTGCGCTACTACGAACGCAGCGACTTGTTGCCGCCGCCGACGCGGCGTGCTTCTGGCTACCGTGAGTACGAAGCCTCGGATGTGCGGCGCCTTCGTTTCATCCTACGCGCGAAGGCAATCGGTTTTTCGCTCGATGAAATCCGCGACCTGCTGGCGCTCTCATTCGATCGCGACCGGGGTGTAGAAGGCATCAAGTCCCGCGCTGAAGTCCGTCTGGCGGATGTTGAATCGCGAATTGCGGAATTGCAGCGCGTTCGTCGCGGATTGAAAGCACTCGTCGCAAATTGCCCCGGGCACGGTCCCTTGGAGCGGTGCCCCATCCTGGCCGCCCTCAGCAAGGACGACCCGTCATGACCATCCACATCGATCACGATCATTCGCGCGAATCTGGCGGCGCTCAAGGCCCGCACTTCGATACAACATCGCCAGACAACACGGTGCTGGATCCCGTCTGCGGCATGCACGTTGATCCGCACACGACGCAGCACCGCGCCGATCACGCCGGTCATCCGTATTATTTTTGCTCGGCGCGCTGTCAAGAAAAATTCGCTGCCGATCCGGACCGCTACCTGAGCGCGTCGATCGCCGCCGCCCCCGTGATCGAGGGCACGATCTACACGTGTCCGATGCACCCCGAGGTCCAACAAGTCGGTCCGGGCAGTTGCCCGAAATGCGGCATGGCGCTCGAGCCGATGCTGCCGACGGCGGACAGCGACGACACCGAGTTGCGC
>JBDSXV010000121.1:0-6525 GCA_039926025.1 Dokdonella sp. | reverse complement strand
TGAGGACCGCATCGCGGCTGAAGCCGCTCCCGCAAAACACGCCGCGCGTGAACGATGCTTTCAAGCCCCTCCCCTTCAAGGGGAGGGTTGGGTGGGGATGGTGTTTACACGCACCTCAGCCGCTCCTACAATAAGCATCGCAATCGCCGCATAAACGCAGCGTATCGCGACTGATCAGGCCGCAAGGATCCGCCTGTTAGAATCGGTATCGAACAGCCGCCAAGGAAGCGATCCCGCCATGCGCTACGACGAAATCCTCGCTCACCGAGCCCAGTCCTGCACGCTGCAATACCAGACGGCGGATGGCGGTGACGAGGCAGCGACCACCGCAGCCACGCTGGCCGAAGTCAGCGACCTCGTCGCAAGCGCGGGATTCGAGCGGTTCACGTTGCTTTTCCGCGTTCCGCAGCTGGGTGCTGGACAGCAGGGAACCTATGCGGTTGCTTTTGCGGATGGCGTGAACTGGGAAGTGTTTCTGGTACCGGTCCGCCGCGAAGGCGCAGACGTCTTGTACGAAGCGTGTTTCAACTGCCAAGCCACCATCGCCGTGGCGTGATCGGATCGATCACGCCGCACGCGCGAACGACCTTCAGACGCGGTTGAACACGACCTGGTAGCTGCGGTTATCCCCGCGGATCGGCGACACGAATGCCTCGAACGCGGCGAATTTCCCGGCACTGAGCGTATACAAGCCTTCGCGCAACAGTGCCTTGGTCTGGCTCTCGAAGACCAGCGTAAAGCACTGTTCGAACGCAGCGAACGGATCGGGATAGCCCTGTGCGCTTGCGAGCTGTGCGATGTCGACGAGGCGCAGCGTGCCTACCTGCAACGCCCCGCGCATGGCGGTGAAGTCGTGACCCACTTGCGGCAGAAACGCGGAATAACCCAGTCCCGATTTGACGACCGGAGCGATTCCGATCGCTCGAGTGGCAGCCTGCACCTTGCCGAGCGCGAGCGAAGCGGCGGCGGCAAGGCCCAGTTGCTGAAGAAAACGACGACGAAGTTGCGGCATGACGGCCCCCTGAAGGCACGAAGTACGCCTCAGTTTAACAGGTCGGCAGGACACCGCTCTGGCGCCGGTCGGGCTCACACTGCCGCTCAGGCCGGACGCTGGTCGTCGCATCCGAGGCGATGCTCGGGCTTTGGGCGCGTCCTGCGTGCTTCGACTCCGCCCGCAGCGCCCGCTACGATCCGCACTCGTCAGCGAGACGCTGTGCGCTCGACGATTCGCCAGACCCTCCAGCGGAGCCCAGGACATCCATGCAAGAGAACCATAGCCCGACGCAAACCATCGCCTTGCGATCGATCGAGGCGGAAGACACGGACTTCCTGCGCAGCGTCTACGCAAGCACGCGGATCGACGAGCTTGCGCCGCTGGGTTGGGTGCAGGCGCAGATCGATGCGTTTCTCGGTTCGCAGTTCGAGGCGCAGCGACAGGACTACTGGAAGAACTACGACACCTCGCGCTTTTGCATCGTGAGCGTCGATGGCGTCGACGCCGGGCGTCTGTACGTGGAGCGGCGCGCAGACCAGATGAGCATCGTCGACATCGCGTTGCTGCCGTCGTTCCGCAGCCGTGGGGTCGGCGGCGACTTGCTTGCGCAACTGCTCGACGAAGCGGATGCCGCAGCATTGCCGCTGCGCATCCATGTCGAATTCAACAACCCTGCGCAACGGCTTTATCTGCGTTGCGGCTTCGTGTTCCGCGGCGAGCCCGTCGGTATCTACCGCATGATGGAGCGCGCGCCGCAGAAACGCGACCCCTGACAACCGGCGAAACCGCGCGTGCGTTCAGCGATCCGCGCCGGGCATCGCGCCAATGCGGACCATGCGTTTAAGCGTCTCGCCGTTGCGCACGACGGTCAATGTGACCGCACGACCTGCGCTGCGCTTGAGTCCGCTCTGGAATGCGGCGCGATCGGCGATGGGCAGGCCATCGATTTCAAACACGTAGTCACCGGCGATCAGGTTTGCGCGCGAGGCGGGCGTGCCACTGATGACCGAACCGATCTCGACGCCGCCGTCGCGACCGAGCAACTGGCGCTCCTTCGCGCTCAAGTCGCGAAATGTGGCGCCGAACGGCAGTTTGAAGCGCACGTAGAAATCGGCGATCCATGCGTCCGCGGCGGCGGCATGCTCGACGTGGAAGAGCACGCGCTCGGCGCCGACCTGCTGACCTTGGCGCAACGCGGCTTCGCGGGCCGCCGCCTCGTCCATCGGATAGCGGCCTGTGCCGATCCGCACGTAGCCTTGCGCGACGAGCGCTGCTTCGCCGCCGGATTCGCCGCTGCTGCCCAGAACAGGCTCGGTCGGCGGCGGGGATGCGCGCATCAGCGCCACCGTCGCGTCGTCGCGACCGGGCGCGATGTCGTAGCGGGGCTCGATCTTTGAAGGAACGATCGTATCCGAGGATCCCGACGTGCTTCGCGGCCCGCTTGCGCAACCGGCAAGCAGGAGCAGGATCAAGATCGGAACCAGGAGTGCAATTCGGCGCGTCATGGGAAAATCCGGAGCGAGGCAAGGTTCGATTGTGCCCCCGATCGGTGTGGCATCAAAAGTTTTGCTGCCGGCCGTTGTGCGTTTGTTAGGATTCGCGAACATTCGAGTCGAGGGGCTGCCGTGTCGATCCTGCGCATTTATTTCCGAGTCATCGCCTTGCTTGCGCCTGAGAAATGGCTGGCGATTACACTCGCGCTCGCGAACTTGTCCCTGGCCGGCGTGTACTTCCTGGAGCCATGGCTGTTCGGCAAGGTCGTCGATGCGCTCGCATCGCCGAGCAAGCACGAGGCGTGGCGACTGATCGGCATGTGGACCGGCGTCGGCCTCGGCGGCGTCGTCGCGAGTGTCTGGGTTTCGCTGTATTCGGACCGCCTCGCACACCGCCGTCGCCAGGCGGCGATCGCGCAATTCTTCGAGCACGCCATCGCGCTGCCACTTGCCTTCCACGGAGAACACCACACAGGGCGTCTGCTGCGCATCATGCACGGCGGCAGCAGCAATCTGTTCGGCTTGTGGCTCGGCTTCTTCCGCGAACACCTCGCGACGCTGTTGTCGATCATCGTGATGGTGCCGCTCGCCTTGCGCATCAACTGGAAACTCGCGGTGCTGATGATCGTGCTGATGATCAGCTTCGCCGTGTTCAATGCGATCGCGATGCGCAAGACGCACAAGGCGCAAGGGGAGGTCGAGGAACTCCACCATGAGATATCCGAGCGTGCCGGCGACGTGTTCGGCAACGTGCTGGTGGTGCAGAGCTTCACCAATCTTTCGGAGGAAGTCGCAAGCATTCGCGAACTGATGCGGCGCGCGTTGGCGGCGCAGTATCCGGTGTTGCGCGGCTGGGCCTGGCTCGCGGTCGCCAATCGTGCGGCGAGCACGTTGACCATCGTCGCAATTTTCGCACTCGGTACTTCGCTGAACCTCAAGGGCGAGGTCACCGTCGGCGCCATCGTCAGTTTCGTCGGCTTTGCGATGATGCTGATCGGGCGACTCGAGCAATTCGCGAGCTTCATCTCCAACCTGTTCTTCCAGACTCATTCACTCGGCGATTTCTTCGCCGTGCTCGACACGCCAGCGACATTGAACGAGAAGCCGGGAACGCCAGATCTGCCGCCATTGCGCGGCGAAGTCGCGTTCGAGAATGTCTCGTTTGGCTACGACGCCTCCCATCCGGCACTCAGGCACCTGACATTCAAGGTGCGAGCGGGTGGCACGGTTGCGCTCGTCGGCCCCACCGGTGCGGGCAAGACGACGGCATTGAGCCTGCTCTATCGCGCCTATGACCCGAGCGGCGGCCGCATCCTCGTCGACGGCATCGACATTCGCGACGTCAGCCTCAATTCCCTGCGCCGGAACATCGCCGTGGTGTTCCAGGATCCTGGCCTGTTCTATCGGTCGATCGCGGACAACCTTCGCATTGGCGATCCGGACGCGACGCAGGAGGAACTCGAAGCCGCCGCGCGCGCCGCCGAGGCGCACAACTTCATCGTCGTAAAACCCGAAGGCTACGCGACCCTTGTCGCCGAACGCGGCCGCTCACTCTCCGGTGGCGAACGCCAGCGCCTGTCGATCGCGCGTGCGATGCTGAAAGACGCGCCGATCCTGATCCTCGACGAAGCCACCAGCGCACTCGACAACGCAACCGAAGCACGCATCCAGCGCGCACTCAACAAGCTCACGCTGAATCGCACGACCTTCGTGATCGCGCATCGGCTGACGACCGTGCGCAACGCCGACATCATCCTCGTGCTCAAGGACGGAGAACTCGTCGAGCAGGGGCGCTACGAGGAACTCGTCGCGATGGGTGGCCTGTTCGCTGAACTGGACGGGCAGGGCAAGTTTGTTGCCGATGCGCAGGCTGAGTTCCTGCAGACTGAAACGTCGAATTCCGCAGATGTGGAAGATGCGATGGGATAGGGTGTTTGTTTGAAACTGGCTAACCTGGAATCGAGCAGAGTTTTCGTGGAGGAGGGCTCGTGCGGGCAATTGCATACACCGAGTACGGAATGCCCAATGTCCTTGAGGGGATATCGAAGACGGGTAGTAACGAAGTGACGTCCTTGCTCGCGCGAATCAAGCAAGAGGATTTGGCAGCGGCAGGGGTAGGCCGTGCTTTGGTGCGGTCGATGTCGCCGAAAAGGAGAGGCAACTCCCGCGGATGGCTGCGCTTCAATGGACTTCGCGCTTCTGCGCGCCTTGCTTGGTTGCGATGCTGAAGCGTGGTTCGGCCGGCGTGTCCTCGAGCATGCGTCCGACCAGATACGCGCCCACTGCCGGGCCATGCTTGAAGCCGTGGCCGGAGCCGCCGCCGGCGATCCAGACGTTGTCGAAGGCCGGGTGGCGGTCGATGACGAAGTCGCCGTTGCAGGTGTTTTCGTACTGGCAGACTTCGCTGGCGAGCAGTGGCGCCGCGGCCAACGCGGGAAAGCGCCGGGCCAGGAATTCGCGCGCGTGCGCGATTCGCGCCGGGGTGGCCACGCGCTCGAGCGTGTCGGGATCGAAGGATTCACCGTGCGCATCGTGGGCTACCTTGAAGCCACGACCATCGATATCGGGCAGTCCGTAATAGTCGCACCCGAAATCGAGCCAGATCGGCAGATTCGGCGGGCAAAAACGACGGTCTTGCGCGGTCCCGAAATAGAACACTTCCTGGCGCGTGGGAAAGATGCGTCCGCCGAGAACGTCGGGCAACACGTTGCCCAACCACGGCCCACACGCGAACACGAAACGATCGGCACGGATCGCTTCGCCGGAATCGATTCTGATTTCCGCCAAGTGCGTGTCGCCGGCTGGAGCATCGACCTGCGCGAGGAGAAGCTCGGCGCCGGCCTGCAGGTTGTCTGCGACGACAGCCTGCACGCCGCGTCGCGCCAGCAGGCCGCCGCTGTCCGGTTCGAAGATGCCCCAACCGCCTGGTGGAACCGCTATCTGCGGATAGCGCTGCACGAGGGTGCTGTGATCGAGTACCTCGTGTCGGATGCCATTGCGTGTCAACACGGCGACCGATTGCGTAGCGAGCGCGTCTTCGGCGGCGATCAGCGACAGCACGCCGGTTTCGCGGAACAACTCTGGGCTCCCGATCCGCGCGAAAAGGTTGGTCCAGGCAGGCAACGACTGCTGCGACATCCGCGTATAGATCTCATCCGCCCCATAAGCCATGCGGATCACCCGCGTTTCCCCGCCGGAGCTGGCACGCGCGTTTGCCGGCCCATACTTGTCGACCAGCAGAACGCGCTGTCCGGCGCGCAGCAAGTGCCACGCAGTCCATGCTCCGAACACGCCGGCGCCAATCACCACGGCGTCATAGGTTTTGCCCATGGGGAGTCTCTGGCAAGGACGGTGGTGGGCACGATAGCAGCGAGTTCGAGCGCGGGCGAAGTGGCGGATGCTTCCGACCATTTCTGCCGGTCGCGAACGGCTGCTTTCGGGCCGACCTGCTGGCCGCCTCGCGAGAAATTCAGAAGTGAAAGCACCTATCCCGCTGGGCTGGAACACTAGAAGTGGTAGTCGGGCAGGCTGATGTCATCGCGCAGATTCCGCCCAATGAAGTAGTCGGCGAAATATGGAATCCGCAGAAGTCCGGTCAACAGGTTGCGTACCGTGATGCCCAAGGCCGTCTTCGGAGCAAACGTCGAGCCGAATCTGGCGGCCGATTCCTGCTTGCGTTCGAGGAATTCCATCATGCGCTCCTGATAGCGCGCGAAGGCCGCGACATGGTCACCTTTCGCCTCGCCCAGTTCGCCTGCCAGAACGTAGGCCTCGGCCATCGCCAACCCGGTACCTTCTCCGGCAAGCAGCGACACGGACGCCGCTGCATCGCCGATCAAGGCAACGCGCCCCTTGGTCCATTGCTTCATGCGGATCTGGCTGACGCAATCCAGATAGATCTCGTCGACGCCCTGCATCGCCTGCAGGATCTGCGGGCACTCCCAGCCGACATCGGAGAAGATATCCGCCAAAGTGCTCTTGCGCTGTCCGACTTCCACCGATCGTGCCTGCAAGTACTCGTCACGGAAGACGAAAAGA
>JBDSXV010000120.1:0-5937 GCA_039926025.1 Dokdonella sp. | reverse complement strand
GCGAGTTCCGCGATCGCATGCACGCAGGCGACCTTCATCGCCTCGTTGATCGTGGTCGCGCCGACATCAAGCGCGCCACGGAAAATGTACGGGAAACACAGCGCGTTGTTGACCTGGTTCGGATAGTCCGAACGGCCGGTCGCGATGATCGCGTGCGGGCGGACCGCACGCGCCTCCTCGGGCAGGATTTCCGGCGTGGGATTCGCCAGCGCAAGGATGATCGGCCGCTCCACCATGCGCGCGACCATCGCCGGCGTCAGCACGCCCGGCGCGGACAGCCCGAGGAACACGTCGGCGCCATCGATGATCTCGTCGAGCACGCGCGCGTCGGTTTCGCGCGCGTAACGGCACTTGTTCGGGTCCATCTCCTCCTTGCGGCCCTTCCAGACCACGCCGAGGCGATCGGCAACCCAGATGTTCTCCATCTTCACGCCAAGGCTCACCGCCATGTCGAGGCAGGCGAGGCCCGCCGCGCCGGCACCGGTCGACACCAGCTTGATCGAGCCGATGTCCTTGCCGGTCACGTGCAAGGCATTGACCAGCGCCGCGCCGACGATGATCGCAGTGCCATGCTGGTCGTCGTGGAAGACCGGGATCTTCATCCGTTCGCGCAATTTGCGCTCGACCTCGAAGCATTCGGGCGCCTTGATGTCTTCGAGATTGATGCCGCCGAACGTCGGTTCGAGGCTTGCGATGATGTCGACGAGCTTGTCCGGATCGTTCTCGGCGATCTCCAGGTCGAACACGTCGACACCGGCGAACTTCTGGAACAGCACACCCTTGCCTTCCATCACGGGTTTCGCCGCGAGCGGGCCGATGTTGCCGAGGCCGAGCACCGCAGTGCCGTTGGTGATGACCGCGACAAGGTTGCTGCGCGCGGTCAGCGTCGCGACTTCGCGTGGATCGCGAACGATCTCCTCGCAGGCGGCGGCGACGCCGGGCGAATACGCCAGCGACAATTCGCGCTGGGTCACCACCGACTTGGTCGAGGTGACCTTGATCTTTCCGGCCGGCGCCTTGCGGTGGTACTCGAGCGCGGCTTTTTTCAGTTCTTCGATGGTCGACATGGCGGGCGATCGAGGCGCGGACAGGTCCGTGCCCCAGCATGAATGGGGCCTTGGACTATAGCATCGCGCCCGATGCACCCATCGCCAACGCGTATGTCACGCCGGGCGAATCATCGGCTCGGGTGGTTTTTTGAAGGCCTTCATGCCCAAACGCGTTGCGGGTTTCGTTCGGCCCTTCCGCCGCTGCGTCGCCACGGCTACGCGATCATTCGTAACCCAGGTAGTCAAGCGCAGCCTGCAACATCGCCGCGCTGCCGACACTGAGCGCCCCTTCGTCGAGGAAGAACTTCGGTGAATGGTTGGTCGGTGCCGTCGCGGGATCCTGTCCGGCCGGCGTCGCACCGACGAAGAAATACACGCTCGGCGCCGGCACACTGAGCGCGAGCTGCGGGAAATCCTCGGAAGCGGTCCAGCGCGGGGCCTCTTCGACATGCTCCTTGCCCAGCGCTTTTTCGAGGCTTGCGCGTACGCGTGCGGTCAATGCCGGGTCGTTGCTGTTGACCGGGTTGCTGCCCGGTGCGGGGATCTCGGTATCCACGGTCGCCCCGTTCGCCGCAGCGACGTGCTCGGCGATGTTCTTGAGGCTTGCGAGCGCCTGCTTGCGCATGCCCTCGTCGAATGCGCGCACGGTGCCCTCGAGATGCGCGGTGTCGGAAACGATGTTGAAGCGCTGGCCGCCCTGGAACACGCCGAAGGTGACGACAGCCGGATCCTTGTTGATGTCGAGCTGGCGGCTGACGATCGTCTGTGCGCTGGTCACGATCTCGGCCGCAGTCACGATGGCATCGACGCCTTTCCACGGCGTCGCGCCATGGCTCTGGAGACCGTGCACGGTGATGCGGAACGTATCGGAGCTCGCCATCGCACCGCCTGCTCGTACTGAAACATCGCCCACCGCCAAGGCGCTGACCACATGCATGCCGAGCACCGCATCCGGCTTGAAATCGCGGAATACGCCGTCCTTGACCATCAAGGGCGCGCCGCCCTCCTCGCCCGCGGGTGCGCCTTCTTCGGCGGGTTGGAAAATGAACATGACCTCGCCGGGTAGATCCTTGCGCATCTTCGACATCGCCTCGGCGATGCCGAGGGTCATGGCAGTGTGCGCGTCATGGCCGCATGCGTGCATCACGCCGACCTGCTTGCCGAGGTACTCACCCTTGGCCTTCGAAGCGAACGGCAGATCCACCTCCTCGGTCACCGGCAGCGCGTCCATGTCGGCGCGGATCGCGAGTTTCGGCCCTGGCTTGCCACCCTTGAGGATGCCGACGACACCGGTGTGTGCGATGCCGGTGCGTACCTCGAGGCCGAATTTCGTGAGCTGTGCGGCGACGAGCGCCGACGTGCGCGCTTCGCGGTTGCTGAGCTCCGGGTGCTGATGCAGGTCACGCCGCCAGGTGGTGATCTGCGGCAGCAGAGGCTGCATCATCTGCGCGCTGGTTTGTGCGGCAGATGCCACGCCGGAGGTCAGTGCACTCAGCAATGCAGCGGCGATCAGGGTCTTGCTCACGGGCAGCTCTCCATCAGGCGGAAGACCTGCATGGAAACGCATCGCCCCCGACTTCGCAAGCACCCAAGTCCTCCCCTTCAAGGAGGTCGACGCTCACAGCCCCAGCACAAGATCCTCCGCCTCGACGCGATCGAGTCGGATCTGGTTCGCGAACAACGAAAATGCGAGGACGCCGGCAAGGCCATGCGCGTGCTGCACCCACGGCGGCAGGTAACGCGGCTGTGCGATGTAGCCGTTGTCGAAATACGGCTCCAGCGCAATCACGTCGTGCAACGCGAATTTGCCCGCGAACAGGTTGCGGCACAACGCCATGCGCTGGTTCTTCAACGCCCAGCGGAAGAACGTGTGGACGGATAGAAGGCCGTGAAGGTAGACCGCGTCCTTGGTGAACGCGGAGCCGCCGGTCACCGGCGCGCCACGGAACACGCGCTGCGCCGACGAAAAGCTGTCGCTCTCGTTCTGGCCGGCGTCCATGAAGAAACGGAAGACGTCGATGAAATTCGCGCCCTTGATCGCCATGTCGATGCCGACGATGCGCAGTGAAATGCGTTTCATGCGCGCAA
The DNA here is from genome assembly GCA_039926025.1 of Dokdonella sp. Classification (GTDB taxonomy): domain Bacteria; phylum Pseudomonadota; class Gammaproteobacteria; order Xanthomonadales; family Rhodanobacteraceae; genus Dokdonella_A. The sequence goes on along the minus strand of JBDSXV010000120.1, from coordinate 2,800 downwards.
TATCGATCGAGCCCGACATGAGTTCGGCGAACACCGCGAGACCTTCCTGGGTCGCGGTGATGCGCGGCGACGAACGCGCGAGCGATTTCAGGTTCGGCTGCGCACGACCGTTCAGCGCGGTCAGTGAATGCACGAACGCCTCGTGCGCAAGCAACTGGTCGCGGTCGTAGTTGGAGAACGTGGTCGACGAACGCAGGCGGATGCGCGTCGCGCCGGCCGCGGCCTTCGCAATCAGGTTGGGATCGACTTCCACCCTGATCGCGTCAACGCCGAAAAATCCGTCGAGCCGCTGCTTGAGTTCGATGCGAAGCAACTCGGCCGGAATCTTCGTCTCGATCTCGCCGAGCGGCGCACCGCTGTTGTATTCGTTGGCGATCGCGATGAAATGCTGCGCGGCATCGACATTGGTGAGCGCCGCTCCGGGCACGCGGTCGCCGGGCAGGCCGTACAGTTTGGCCGAATGCGCCGTGATCTCCGGCGTGCCCATCACATCGAGCAACTCGGTCGCGATGCGCCACGACTCACACGTGCGGATGATGTAATCGCCCACCGGATGCACCGAATCGGCGGCGGCAACTATCGCAGCGAGCTCCACGCGCGTCGCCGAGAAATCCGCGCACGGATAGGCGATCACTGGCAATTTCGCGTTGCCGGTCTTCCACGCCGTGATGAAGTCGAGCTCGGCCGACGCCGGCCAGCTGACCGAGTCGAGCAACCGGATGCCGCGCGTCGCCGCGACCAGGCGCTGGTCGAGCCCGGCATGGAGATCGGAACGATCGACATCGGTCATGCGCACCCCCTGTTGCTGTCTGCGTGGAAGATAGCAGAGTGATTTGGCGTCGGGATCAGCGCTGCTCTCGCGCGGGCCGGGCGCCCGCGTTGCAGGCATGGCGCGCAACTCAACCTGCGAGAGCGCGTCGCTGATTGCAAGCGGCCTGTGGACGAGGCAGCGGGCGCGCCTGTCGCGTTGCGCTTGCGAAGCGGCGCACGCGCGATCGCGTGCAAAGGGAAGTTCCCGTCGACGCATGAAACAGCAGGCTGCGGCATCGACACGCGTCGAAGATCGTTACCTTCCGGTAAGCGCACCGAGCAGTCACTGCAGGCATTTACCCCTGGAAGGCTGCGCAGGCATAAGATTGCGGGACGGGTGGTCGGCAACCGATCATCGCCGACGGAACCAGGAACACGGGATAGCCATGAACAAACCTGTTCGCATCAGCCTGATCTTCGGCACCCTCTTCGTCACCTGCACGCAGGCCGCATCGGCGGCGGGACGCCACGATCTGGGACTCGACCCGCTGGCGCCCGTGGACGCGCCAGCGCAGGGCGTCGGCAGCCTCACTGCCCGCATCGATCCGGTCAGCGGACAATTGATTGAGCCCGATGTTGCCGCGATGCAGGCCGAACAGGGCACGATATCCGCGTCCGATCGCACACCCGTGCAGATAGAGAAACGCGCGGATGGCTCGGTTCTCGTGCGGATGAACGGCCAGCACATGTCGCGCAGCGTCGTACGCATGCGCGCAGATGGAAGTTACGACGAAACCTGCACTGACGATGTTGCTGGCGATGCGACCAGGACCGCGCGCGAAGGGAGTTCGGGCAAATGAAACCAGCGGCCTTTCTTGCAGCATGCGTCGCATGCTCGTATTTCGGGACGGCGTCGGCGGCGACGATTCTTGTGCGCAGCACCGATGCAGCCGGCGAGGGATTCAACGATCCCACGCCGCGCGCGCCGGAAGGCGGCAACCCGGGCACGACCCTGGGTGCCCAGCGCTTGTTTCTCTTCAACGCAGTCGCGCAGCAATGGGGCGCGCTGCTGAAGAGCAACCTGGTGATCAGGATCGACGGCAGCTTCGATCCGCTGACTCCGTGCTCGGCCAGCGGCGGCGTGCTGGGTCAGGCAGGCCCGACCAGCTTCATCACCCTGGTGCCGACACCATCCGGCGCACAGCCGAACACGTTTTATCCGATGGCGCTGGCCGAAGCGCTCGCCAACACGAACGAAAACGGCACCGACGCCGAAATCGAGGCGAATTTCAACAGCAGCATTGATACCGGCTGCCTCGGCGCGGGCACTCGCTTCTACTACGGCGTCAACCCGCAGGCGGCCACGCCTGCCAATACGGTGCGCCTCTACCCGACACTTCTGCACGAGCTGGGACACGGGCTTGGCTTTGTCTCACTCGTGTGCACGACCAATCCCACCTGCCAGAGCGGTTGGGTGTATGGCGGCTATCCCAATTCCTTGCGTGACGTCTGGTCGTTCTTCCAGGCCAACGCGACGAATACCGGCCTGCTCTGGAAGGACAAGACGAACGCACAGCGCATCGCCGATTTCACCGCTGATCCGAATCTTGTCTGGCTTGGGGCGAACGTGACCGCCGACGAGGCCGTATTTCAACCCACCGCTGCCGGCGAGACGGGCGGCCATATGCGCCTGTATGCGCCCGCCACGTTCGAACCCGGCTCGAGCATCGCCCACTTCAGCAAGGCTGCATCCAATCCGGATCTGCTGATGGAACCGGTGTTGACCAATACGCTCGTCAATCCGGTCGACCTGACGTATTCGCTGCTCAAGGACGTTGGCTGGAAGACGTTCCCGCGCGACGAAATCTTCCCCGATGGTTTCGATGCCCACAACTGAGCCCGGCCATTGCGCATGAACGTGAACGCGACCGCGGTGCGAGCGGCATGGCGGCCCGCCTGCGCGACGTGCAGTGAAAAGCGGCGGGCGTAGGAACGGCTAGTGTGGGAGCGGCTTCAGCCGCGATGCTTTTCGATCAAGAACATCGCGGCT
>JBDSXV010000119.1:0-7460 GCA_039926025.1 Dokdonella sp. | reverse complement strand
TCGCTTCCGGTGCGCGCGACATCAAGGCCGACGCCGCCAGTCTGATGACGTTCAAGTGCAGCGGCTGCGGCGCCGAGGTCACGATCAATACCGCCAACGCGATGACGGCGCGTTGTCACTGGTGCCGGCACGTCCTCGGCGTCAATGAGCAGATAGCAAATGGCGCGGTGCCCGATGCGGTACTGCCCTTCCACATCAAGAAGGATGACGCGGTCACGCGCATCCGCCAGTTCGTCGACAAGCGGCGCTTGTTCGCACTGAAGGCATTCAAGGATGAGTTCACGCCGGAGAACGTGGTCGGCGTCTACCTGCCCTACATGATCGTTGATGGCAATGTGAGCGCCGACGTCGCTGGTCAGGGCGAGATCGAGACGCGCCGATACGAGCAAGGCAGCGGCGACGACAAGAAGACCTATTACGATGCCGACGTGTACCAGGTGCAACGCCATGTGGACTTCACCGTGGACGACCTGCCGCTGGAATCCTCCACCGAACGCGGCAACCTGGACACGCGCACCAATACCAACAACATCATCAACACAATCCTGCCGTTCGACACCAAGAACGCGGTGAAGTGGAACGCATCCTATCTGTCGGGCTTGAGCACGGAGAAGCGCGATCGCGACGTCGAGCAACTTCGCCCACGCCTGGAGGACGAGTTACTGTCGATCGCCCGCGCCGAGGTCGAAAAATCGGCGAGCCGCTACGATCGTGGCGTGCGCTGGGAGCAGGAACGCCTCACTGTTCACGGCACGCGCTGGGTATCGATGTACCTGCCAATATGGCTTTATTCATATCACCAACCCGGCCCCAACGGCGGCATGCTTCACTACATCGCCGTGAACGGCCGCACCGGAGAGACCATGGGCAGCGTGCCGGTACAGCAGTGGAAGCTCCTCATGGCGGCGCTTACCGTTGGCACCTTTCTCGAAGCCATTGCACTCTTTCTCGTGGGGCACTCGTCATGAGCAGCGATGGTGGAATGTGGCTGCTCGCAATCGGACCGGCCGGCGCAACCGGACTGTATTGGGCCTTGTACCGCTATTACCGCAACACCGACAAATCGCACGACTTCGAACACGAGACGGCGGTCGTCGCGAAGCCGGTGACTGGCTCGGAGCAGAAGGTCGACGAGGTCAAGGGCACGCGTGAGACTCGCATACGTGGCGACAACGTGCGTGCGTATCGCAAGCGCGTGCAGCGGATGCAAAACGACAGCAGTTAGAGCGCGTGAAAAATGCGGGCCAGCCGCCACAGCCCCCGGCCGCCCACAGGCGCGATGGGTGCAACCCGCACCCTTGCACCAAACGGTGTCCCTGACACCGTTTGTCTACCACTGCGGCCCCATGGACATCCCTGATATTTACGTCAGTGATGTCCCGCAGTGAGCGCGGTTTCCCGGCTTCGCCTGCTCGCCGGAACAACCGACTACCGAATCGCGGTGTGGCCCAACCGCCTCGAACATTCGCTGACGACCCGTCGCCCCCCTCGAGCATTCGCGTCTCCACGAATTTCCGGCCGCTGACCACCGCTGAGCGGCACTTCGCGCGTTCTTTTCGCACTCGATGATCCCCCGACCTGTGAGTTGGCGTACGTGGAGACAGAAGCATGCATCCGCGCCACCACGACGCGCCGGCCATGTTCGACCTTTCCTTCCGGAGATCGCGATGCGCACCTTGCATGTCACCTGCCTTGCCTTGGCACTGTCGGCTTCCGTTGCAACGGCGGCGGACGGCGATTTCGATCCGACCTACGGCCTGTTCAACTCGGGCAAGAACACCGTCGGCCTCGACCTCGGTGGATCGAACAACGATCTCTTGTCGGACATGCTCGTTGCACCGGACGGATCAGCGTATCTGGTGGGCACGTCGAACCGCGACACGGGGTATACAGCGGCCAGCGTGGTCAAGATGACTCCGCAGGGCTTGCAGGACAGCACATTCGACAGCCATGACGGCTATTCGGTATTGGGGCCCATCAACTCCGATACCTACGCGGAGCACGCGTCATTCGATACGCAAGGAAACGTCATTGTCGCCGCTACGCAACTAGCGGGCGCGCAGGACACTTCCCTGGCAATTTAAGGTACAAATCCAATCGGGAACGCGCTGCAGTTCGGCATTTCCACTCATCTTTCAATCGACTATGACTTGAACGGGAACATCGCCGACACCGCCGCGGCTGCACTCCGATTGCCGGACGGTGACTACATCCTGGCGGGCACCTCGACAACACTCGCCGGCACCGAGATGACCGTCGCACGCTTCAATCCGGATGGAACGCTCGATGAGCTCTTCGGCGGTGGCAGCGGGTCGGTTCACTACAGTTTTCCAAACGCGGCATTGATCGATGTCACCTCGCTCGCGTATGACGCCGGCGGCATTTTTGTCGCGGGGTCCAGTCGCAGTGCGGCGAACGCTCCGAGCAGCATGTTCATCGCGCGCCTCTACGCGAGCTCGGGGGGCAAGGACGCCGGATACGGAGCGGGAGGTACGTGCATCCTCGTCTTCAACGAAGGAGTCGGCAACAACGACAATGCCGGAATCACCAGCCTGGTCGTGCAGAACGACGACATCTATGCCGGCGGTTACGCGCAGACCGATGTGAATCGTTACAAGGGTGCAGTCGTCAAGCTTCAACAGAGTTGCGTGTTCGATCCGGATTTCGGCGTATCCGGGCGTGCGTACCTGCAAAGCGGCTACACGCTGTCGTTCAACAAGATCGCCGTGCAGGGCGACGGCAAAGTCGTTGCCGTAGGGACGCGCAAGTCGAGTGCCGTCAGCGACACACGCATCGACGTTGCGCGCTTCAAAGCCGATGGCACACTCGACACGGGTTTCGCATCGTTCGGCGAGAACGTGTTCGGCTTCAACCTGGCCGGTGGCGGTGACACAGGCGTTTCGGTCGCTGTGGGCAGCGACCGCATCTATGTCGCCGGCTACGCGTCGCGCGGCGCGGGCAACAACGACTATGTGATCGCCGGCTTGAAGAACGACCTGATCTTCGCCAACAACTTCGAAGACTGACGTCCAAAAGGAGCTTCCGCACTCTCGCGAGCAAACGGTGGGCGAAAGCCCGCAGAGATAGCAGTGACATACTCGACGCTTGGCGTCGCAGACCGAACCTGCGATACGAAGCACACTGCACATCCCCGTGATGTCGCGCAGAAAATCGGCCGCTGCTGAAACGACAGACCGGCATGCCACTACAAATGCCGGCCACCTCGATTTCTTGCGTTGACACTCTGCCAACTCCGATGATCCGCACTAGCGCTGGATTGCGTACATTGGACCAATGCCGCGGGCATGCAGCCCAACGAAGCGCGCGCCGCACTCGTTGGACCCAGCATCGACCACACGCACCAGACCAAATCGACATCGACCGAGCGGACCGTAAAAAAACATGCAAGCCGAGAACTGGCAACGCGTACGTGCACTCTTCGATACCCTGGTCGATCAGCCACCGGAGAGTTGGGAGGCCGCACTGGACCAGCACGGCCTGGACGATCCCGATTTGCGCGAGGAGGTCCTCGCGCTGCTGCGGGCGGACAGCACGGATCTCGTGCGAACCGTCATGGACGCGCAAACACCCGAGGTTCTTTCCGCCTTGCACGAACGCGAAAGCAGCATCGAGAGTGCGCGTCTCGTCGGATGCACGGTTGGCGCCTTCCGCTTGGCCGAGCAAATCGGACGTGGCGGCATGGGCACGGTCTGGCGTGCCGACCGCATCGATGGCGGGTTCGAGCAAAGTGTTGCGATCAAGCTGATCCGGGCCGGCTGGGATGCGGAAGAGCTGATCGGGCGCTTTCGCGCCGAGCGACAGATTCTTGCCAATCTGAATCACCCGAATATCGCCCACCTTGTCGATGGCGGGGTTACCGAAGGCGCTCTTCCCTGGCTCGCGCTTGAGTATGTCGATGGCACCGACCTGCGCAGCTATTGCGATGAGCGCCAACTCGGTATCGAAGCGCGGCTGAAGCTGTTCCTGACGGTCTGCGCCGCAGTCAGCCATGCCCACGCACACCTCGTCGTGCATCGCGATCTGAAACCTTCGAACCTGATGGTCACCCGCCGGGGCGAAGTGAAATTGCTCGATTTCGGTATCGCAAAGCTGGTCGACCACAGCGCCAGTCATGCCAGTCTGCAGCGGGTGTTCACGCCTGAATACGCGGCACCCGAGCAGGTGCGCGGTGAGGCGGTGACCACTGCCGTCGATGTCTACGCGCTGGGACTATTGCTCTACGAGTTGCTGACGGGCCGCCGACCGTACAAGGTAAAAAACTCGACGCCAGCTGCCTACGAACGAGCGATCCTCGATCAGGATCCAACCTGGCCCAGCCTCGCTTTTGGCAACGATGCCGGTTCGAGCGATCTCGCCACGCGTGCTGCTGGACGTGAAATGTCGCCTCAGCAAATGCGCCGCGAACTGCGCGGTGATCTCGATGCGATCATCCTCAAGGCCCTGCGCAAGCCACCCGAGCAACGCTACGCCAGCGTCGCCGACCTTGCCGCGGACGTCGAAAATCATCTCCATAGCCGGCCGGTCGCAGCGCGCCGTGGTGGTTGGCGCTACCGATCTTCGCGCTTCCTGCGTCGCCACGCGCTTGCCGCAATACTGGCCTCGTTCGCTGTCGCCGCCCTCGTGTTGGGCCTCGCGGGCGCGTTGTGGCAAGCCAATGAGGCGCGCCTCCAGCGCGACGTGGCACGCACCGAAAGTGACAAGTCACAGCAGACCGTGCAGTTCCTGCTCGACATCTTCCGCAGTGCCGATCCAGCGGCGACAAAAGGCCAGAAGATAACCGCAGAGGAGTTGCTCAAGAGTGGCGCTGAGCGCGCAGAGCACTATCGCTTCAAGGATCCCGCGGTACATTTCGACCTGCTGATGGCCATGGGCGAGGCCTATCTCGGCATAGGTGCATCGAAGGAAGCCCTCGGACTTTTCGAGCGTGCGCTCGAAGTGCAGCAGGCACGCTTGCCTGGCGCGAGTGGAAAGCGCGTACATGCACTCACACTGCTCGCGCGCAGCCAAGGCGGCCTCGATGATTTCAAGGGCGCTGCCGCCAAACTCGATGAAGCGGCGGGCTTGCTGCCCAAAGATGCGGGTGACTCGGAACTCGCCGCTGATCTTGCGGTTACGCGTGGCATCAATCGCATGTCGCAAGGCGACATCACCGGCGCGATCGAGGACATGTCGCGCGGCACTGCGCTATTCCTGAAATTGCGCGGCGCAGCCGACGACACGACCGCCGGCTCCGCGATCACATTGAGCTGGGCCTATGACGATCAGGATCGTCATGCGGAGGCACGAGCGATACTCGAACCTATTGTCAGCGCGCTGCGGGCTACCGATGCAACCAATCCGGTGCGACTTGCCGACGCGCTCGACGCGCTCGCCAACACCTACGAATCCAGCGCTGAAGCTGGCGCCGCATCGCAGATGCGCAAGGAGGCGCTTGAAATCACGCGACGCGTGTACGGCAACACGCACGGCTACGTGGGCATCCGGCTCAACAATCTGGCTTTCAGTCTGATGCGATCGCACGACTATGCCGGTGCAAATGCGGCGATGAAGGAAGCCATCGAAGTGCGCAAATCGCTTGAGCCCCCCGGCTCGCGCAAGCTCGGCACCAGTCTCAACAATTTGGCATCAACGGAATACGCTCTCGGTCACTGGTCCGAAGCAGAACGGCTCTGGACTCAGGCGCTGGAGATCCGCCGCAATGGCGCAGACACCACCGATACCGCATACACGCTGACTGGCCTTGCGGGCGCGCAACGCGAGCAAGCCAACCTTGAAGGCGCGCGCCGGAACATCGACGAAGCCGTGGCTCTGTTGCGTGCGCATCCATCACCCAAACCCACCCATCTCGCGCGCACCCTGATCGAACATGTCGAGGTTGATCTCGCACTGAACACGGTTGCGTGTGCGGATGCCGAAGAAGCAGTCGCGCTGATGGCGAAGAACGTCAGCGCCGACGATCCGCAACGGTTGTATATCAACGCAGTCGCTGCAGGATGCGCATTGCGGATCACCGACAATGCCACGACGCGACAACGTCTCGTTGACGCACAGAAAGCGATGCGCGCTGAATATCCAGCCGATGCCGCTCATTTGAAACAGGCGTTGCGCTACGCCATCACAAACTCCTGAGGTTACTGCGTGCACTACCGTGGGGAGAGTGTCCACGTGGTGACTGATGGGGGGACGCGATGCAGATCAGAATCACTGGCACTTGTCACGCCGGGCGCATCTTGTTTCTTTTACCAATGCGGGCGCTCGAGTGCCTCGGTATCCCGCCCGATTTTGCGACAGCGTCTTGATCCAGAACGGTGATCCGGCGGGCCCGTTCTCAGCCGACCGAAAGCATTGCAGGCATCAGCCGTCACTCGAAACGGCGGTACACATCGTCGGCGGCTCCATCGAGGGGCAGCTTTGAGCCCATTGGCACCTGCGGCGAAACGGTGACCGCATTTTTCGCTTCGAGCTGGCTCGCTTGAGTTGCGAGGTCGCCTGATCTATGGTCCGCACATGCGAAGACCGTGCACATTGGTTCTTATCGTCATGGGTCTATGCATGCGCGTCGCCGCGGCTCAATGGGGACCGGAAACGCCGCTGAGCGCACTGCCGGGCGATGTTTACGGTGAGGGTATCGCGGCAGCAGGGTCGACCATCCACGTCATCTACGGCACCAACGAGGTTCGCTATCGCAAATCGGTTGATGAAGGACTGAGCTGGAGTGCGGAACGCACGATCGACGACGGTGTCATCCACCTCACCGATCCCCTGATCGCCGACGGCAATGACGTTTGGGGCATCGTACTGAAGGACATCCGCTACGTATCCGATTGGTGCTGCGCTCGCGACATCGGAAATGTCTACTTGCTCCATTCCGGCGATGCAGGCGAGACATGGGATCTGCCCGTCCCTCTCTCGACGGGCCAAGGCGCCTACCGCGTTTCCCTGGCGTACGCCGCCTCCCGACTTCACGTGGTGTGGATGGACTACCGCAGTGGTGCCTGGGATACGTACTATCGCCGCTCGCCGGATCGCGGAATGAGCTGGGATCCAGAGGTTCGGATCGCGCAGGCCGCTGGTGTGTTTGGTGCGGAGCGGCCTCAGATTGCTGCGAGCGGGGATGCAGTCCACGTAACGATCTGGGATGACCGCAGTCCCAATCCACCTTGCATGCCAGGTACGTTCTTGTTCACGAACTGTCCCGACGTCTTCCACATCGCGTCCCTCGATGGAGGAACGATATGGGGCGCGGAGGTTAACGTCGCAAACGCAGGCGCAGCGTTTGCCGGTCGCAATGACATTGCGGTCACGTCGTCAACGGTCGTGATCAACTACAACCGGGATGTCGACGGTTCGGAGGGCCAGAAATTGTTCGCCATCCGCTCGACCGACAATGGCGCCACCTGGGAGACGCCAATTCAGCTGACGACGACCCCCGGTTCGTC
>JBDSXV010000118.1:0-5132 GCA_039926025.1 Dokdonella sp. | reverse complement strand
TCGCGGCCCGCGCGATATCCGAGTCCGTGCGCTTGCTGCTGCCGGGCAGGATCACGTCCAGCTCAACGGCCAATCCCCTGACGCCAACGACGCGCTCTGCCGCGCGTTCCGCCGCCCATTTCTGCGCGTAACTCTCGACGTGACCGGACAGCGTAACGATGCCCTCCTTCACCTCGATGCCGACACTGGTTCCTTCCACAAACGGATCCCAGGTCATTTCCGCTGCGACATCTTTCTGCAATTGTCGATCGGTTTTCACGGAGCCACTCCTCGGGTTGGATCAGTGCATGAAGCCTGAGCCAACAATGCCTGCGACGTTTTGATCCAAATCAACTCCGGTGGCGCGTCTTGCGTCGCTCAATCCGGAGATCAACTGCCGACTCGAAGCGCTCACCACCATCGCGTGAAGATGCAGACGATTCTGCCGATGAAGCGCGGCGCGACACGACCCAAAGTGAGGCCCGGACGCCCGCGCCGGGTGACTCCGCGTCATCTGATCGCGGCGCCTTCAGCTGGTCACACATTTCAGGCGCGAGCCGGGAATCGTTCCCTTCAGCTCCAAGCGGAAGCCGAAAAACCGGAGGGCCTCACGCGAGAGCTGGACAAAAAGCGCAGCCATCGATCACCAACCATCGAACGACGCGCGACGCCAGCTCGACCCACACTCAGCCGATCGCGATGGTGTTCTCGACATCGGTCACTCCCGGTGCGGACCATGCGGTCGCCGTAGCGATCTGGACCTCGCGCAACGAGCGAGCGGTGCCCGACAGCTGCACCTTTCCCTCATCGGCAGTCACCGTGATGGTCTGCGGATCGAAGAACCACGACCGGTGCAGCGCATGCATGATCTCGTCGCCGATGCGGTCAACATTGATCTTCGATCGGATCGATATGAGATTGGAGAAACCGGCAATCCCGCGCAGACGCCGGATGTCCTGCTCGGCGGCGTCTCTTTGATAGTGCCAGTCAACCTCGCCAATCAGCCGCACCCAGCCCTTCTGGACTTCCACCTTGATGAGGTCGCCGGGAATGCGGATATCCCACAACAGGCTGTCGACTGCGGCAGCCGCAATCTTTTCGTCGGTGAGCGTCGAGTCCGAGGGGAGGCGTACTTCGATAGCTTGGACGACGGCCTTCACGCCTTTGACGCGCGAGGCTGCTGCCTCTGCAGCGTATTTTTCGGTAACGCTGTCGACGTTTCCAGAAAGCGTCACGACGCCGGATTCGACCGCGACACCGATGTGTGTCGCCTTGACGGCGGGCTGCCAACGGAGCTCCTGAAGAACACAGTCCTGCAAGTGACTATCTTTCGACATGGCGCTCACCCGGCAAATATGGAAGGGATGAAAAGTAGCCCTGTTTCCGGAAAGCCCAGTTGACCTGGATCAACGACGGGCCACGCGCCATCCGTCTCGCCTGAAGCCTGCGAATGTCTCGGTCGGGACAACATCGATCAAACCGCTGCAGCCGACTTCAGCGCATCCCGTGATTGCGCTTCAGCAGTCGCTCAAGTAGCGGGAATTGGCGAGCCATTCGCGGTCCGGGTAGTACGCGAATACGAACGATTCGCTGCGGATCGCGTCGATCAGCTGATGCGCGATCGAAGGACGCACCGCGGGGCATCCGAAGCTGCGCCCGAGCCTGCCCATGCTCTGAACCAGCCCGTCGCTGACATAGGGTGCTCCGTGGATGACGATCGCTCGCTCGTACGCGTGATCATTGAAGCCGGGTTCGAGGCCGCGCAAACGCAAAGAATACCCATTGTGGCCGGTGTAGGTGCCTGCGGTTTCAAACGCACCAATGCTCGACATCAGACTACCGGGCGCGTTTGAAAAATGTTCGGCCCGATTGCCGCCCGTGTTGCGACCGTGCGCGACGCGCTCCTCGAACAGCAGCGTCTTTGCGGCGAGGTCGAATACCCAGAGCCTCGGTTCGGTCGATGGACGCGAATAATCGATCACGCTGAGCGTGCGCTCGCCGAGACCGTCCGCAGGCCGTACGCACGACAGCGCATGCATCGCCAACTCGATGACCTTCCGATCGGCGGCCGGAGCCGCCTGGGCAAGCACGTCGACGACCTTGCTCGTCGGCGACTCGTGCACGGGCGCCGCTTGCGCGGCCGATGCAAACAACAGCCCGAGCGAAAAAAAGGTATGCAGGGTACGAACGCAGGAATGCATGATTTGTGGCCTGTTGCGACAATCGATCTTTCGGCGCCGCATCCCGTTGCGCCTTCAACGCACGGGATTCAGCGTACCACTCTCGCCTGCGTCGGACTCCAGCACGGTCTGCGATGGAGCCGCAGCGACGGCACGAATGGCCGGCAGATCCGTTACCAGGATGCTCGTGCCCGGCTCCAGGATGGCATAGACGCGTCGCGAGAATTCTTCCGGCAGCTTCAGGTGGGATGCGAGCGTCTCCATCGACGTGCCGCCTGCTTCACCGCGTACCGGATACATGGTCCAGCGATGCCGTTTCTGCGCCGGATCGAGCGGGCTTGGCGCTTCTTCCGTGCCCTGCATCATGACGAATACGACGGAGCCGAAAAAAGTGAAATCCCCTTTGATCTCAAGTACCGATGCGCCGATGCGGATGCCATTGCGCAGAACATACACGCGACGATCAAGCAGACTGACAAGAATGCTGACCGGTCCTTGTGAAGGAGCCGCATCGTCCCATGTATAGGCCGCGTCGGAACTGCCGTTGCCCGCCAACGGCGCCCCCAGCACGCTGACCGGCGCGAGCACCGCGGGGTGCACGATATCCGGCGAGGCGCCAAGGGCATCGGCGACGACGACCGTCTCGCCGGGCTGGGTGATCGCGAAAAGACGCTCTGCGAATCCTTGCGGCAATCGAACGCACCCGTGTGAAGCCGGATAGCCGGGCAACTTTCCCCCGTGCATCGCAATGCCGTCCCAGGTCAATCGCTCCATGAACGGCATCGGTGCATTGTCATATTTGTTGGAATAGTGCTCGCGTTCCTTCTGCAGGATCGTGAAAACCCCTGTTGGCGTTACATGGCCCTTGCGCCCGGAGCTGACCGTGCTGATGCCGATGGCGATGCCGTTTCGATAGACGTAGACACGCTGCTCATCGAGGCTGACGACGACAACAATCGGGCCCTTCGGCGCGCTCTCCGGATGCCACCGGTAATCGCCAGGCAGCAGCGCCGCAGGACCGGCGGGCAGCGCATCGGTCGCACTGGCCGCTGTCGCAACCAGGAGTCCGCCGAGCACCAGGGCCCGAAAGATGCCAGTTGCCAATGGGACGAACGGATTGCTCATGATCGACATATGGGGCGTATCCACAAAAAGCGAACCCACCCGCGTTGCACCACGCCGCTGGACTTTACGCCAGTCAACCGAGAGCCACTCTGCGCACACCCGACGCATCGGGCACTATGTCCCAAGTCACTGGATTCGACGTGATCCGCGTCAAGCAGACCGCTGCTCGAATCGCTACATTGCCGCCTGCCGCCAGCACCGTGACATGCCCAAATCATCGAATGCGAGAGCCGATTGTGAACGTCGCCGACAATCCTTACGACAGCCCGAATATGGTGCGCAATCTCACGTTTGACGAGATGGCGATCGGCGATGAAGCCGCCATCGAGCGCACACTCACCGCGGAAGACATCCGGCTTTTTGCTGCGCTTTCCGGCGAGTTCGTTGCGCAAGACCTCGGTGCCGATCCTGTTGCATCGACACGTTTTGAGGGCGTCATCGCGCACGGCATGTGGGGCGCTTCGCTGCTGGCGGTCGTGCTCGGCAGTCGCCTGCCCGGCACAGGAACCGTCCTTCTCGGCCAGACACTCGCGTTTGTCGCACCCGTACGTATCGGCGACACATTGGTCGTGCGGGTAAAAGTTGTCGCGCGTGACACTCACACGAAAAGCCTGACGCTCGCATGCACCTGGATCAACCAGCATGGCGCGGTCGTGATCGAGGGCGAGGCGCGCGTGATGGCTCCTGCCGAGCCTGTCGAGCATCCACGCACCCGCCTGCCTGCCGTGCGCTCGATCGACGGCGGTGGCCACAGCCTGCTTGATCGCGCAAAAAAGCTTGGCGCAATCGCCACGGCGGTCGTGCACCCGTGCGATGCGACGAGTCTTGCGGCCGCACTCCAGGCGCGCGCGGCTGGTTTGATCGTTCCGATTCTTGTCGGGCCAAAAGAAAAACTCGAAGCCCTTGCACGCGACGCGGGGCTCGACCTGTCCGATATCAGGATCGACGACGTCGCACACAGTCACGCAGCCGCTGCACATGCCGTCATGCTTGCCGCGACCGGCCAGGTCGAGGCGCTCATGAAAGGCAGCCTGCACACGGATGAATTGATGGGAGCGGTCGTCGCGAAAGAGCCCGGGCTGCGCACCGCGATGCGTGCCACGCATTGCTTCCTCATGCACACACCCGCCTATCCGAAACCCTTCATCATCACGGATGCGGCGATCAACATTGCGCCATCGCTGGACGTGAAGGCGGACATCGTGCGCAACGCGATCCATCTGGCGCGCATTGTCGGCGTGGAGATGCCGCTGGTTGCGATTCTTGCCGCAGTGGAAACGGTCAACGCCCGCATGCCGGCAACGGTCGATGCTGCCGCGCTGTGCAAGATGGCCGAGCGGGGCCAGATAGCGGGGGCGGTACTGGATGGCCCGCTTGCGTTCGACAATGCGATATCGGCAGCGGCAGCGCGCATCAAGGGCATCGTCTCGCCTGTGGCGGGCATGGCGGACGTCCTCGTGGTGCCGGATCTGGAAAGCGGCAACATGCTGGTCAAGCAACTGGAATACCTCGGCGGGGCGAGCAGCGCCGGCGTCGTGATGGGCACGCGTGTACCGATCGTGCTCACCAGCCGCGCCGACTCGCTGGAATCACGCGTGTCATCCTGCGCGCTTGCTTCGCTCGTCGCACACCACTATCGAAACAATCCGCCATGACCGGTGCAACGAATGAAGGGCTCATCCTGGCGCTCAATTGCGGTTCGTCCAGCATCAAGTTCGCGCTCTTCGACATGGACTGCGAACCCCTTTCGCGCACGCCAACATGGCGCGGAAAGGTGGATGGCATCGGCAGTCTGCAGTCGGTATTCGACGACGGCCATGGCGCCCTGCTGCCGCTGACGCTCGATGC
>JBDSXV010000117.1:0-22151 GCA_039926025.1 Dokdonella sp. | reverse complement strand
CGGCTGCCTTTGATGCGTGGCCCGGCTTTGCGTCGTTGCACCAGGGGGAGGGAGACCTCGGTGAGCGCTTGCACACGGTGTACGCCTGGCTCCAGGCCCGTCATGGCCGCGTGTTGATGATCGGAGCAGACGCTCCGCAATTGACTGTTGCTTCGCTGCAGCGAGCGCTCTGCGTATTGGATGATGCGCGCACGCCGTTCGCGATCGGCGATGCCAGCGATGGCGGCTTCTGGTTGTTCGGCGGGCGCACGGAGATTCCGCGCAACGTCTGGACGCGCGTGCGCTATTCACAGGTGTACACGGCATCGGACCTGCGCCTGCAATTGTCGCCTGACGGCGCGGTTGGCGCGGTGGGTCGTCTGACGGATGTCGACAACATCGAGGATCTACCAATGTTGCGTGATGCGCTGGACACGTTGAGCATGCTGTTGCCGGCTCAGAAAGCCTTGCGGCATTGGCTCGATTCCGTCGCTCCAAAAGCTGATTCGGGGGGGCCTCAAGCGTGAGCACCGCCAAGCTGATCAGCGTATTGCTGCAACCGGGAAGCAATGGCGCCAACGACAAATTCGCTCGCCGTGATCTCCGCTGACTAGCGAAAGGTAACGCCGACCACCAACATTGCGCATTTGCATTGACGTGCGTCAGAACTTGCCGACAACCAAGCCTCGATATCACGGCTTCGCAGACGACGCGGTCAAGAACGCGGATGGTGCATCAGCCGTCGCCCCACCCCAGTCACGTTGCGGTTCGCGTCCAAGTTCGAACTGCAAGGCGCCGCCCTTCGCAACGAATTCCGCCGGCAGCCATGCCTTCGTCGATGCCTGCCCATTGACCTGCAGCGACTGCACGAACGGGGCATCCGCACGCGCACCCTGCGCATCGATGACGATATCGCCTGACGCGCGGTGGATCACCGCGCGTTTGAACAGCGGGCTGGCGAGTATGAGCTCTGCACGTCCCGGGAACAGTGGATACATGCCGAGCGCCGACCACACATACCACGACGACATTTCGCCCAGATCGTCGTTGCCAGGAATCCCATCCGGCGCCGGTTTCCACAGCGTGTTGACGACCTCGCGCACGGTCGCCTGCGTCTTCCAAGGCTGTCCCGCAACGGCATATAGCCACGGCGCGGCGACGGACGGTTCGTTGTCCATCTCGACATGCAGGTCGCCGGAACCAGTGAGCGCCCAGGCGCCGTCCTCGTCGTGAAACAGTGCATCGAGTCGCGCGATCGCGCGCTCACTTCCGCCGAGAGCTTCGAACAAGCCGGGCACGTCGAATGGCACCATCCACAGGTATTGCGCGGCGCTGCCTTCGGCGAATCCGTCGTCGGATGCAGGATCGAAGGCTGGCCACGAACCATCGGCGTTGCGGTTCTGGATGTAGCCGCCAGCCGGCGTTGCAGCCGGGTTGAACAGGTTGCGCCAGTGACCTGCGCGTTCGAGAAAGCGGCGCGATGTCGCGGCATCGTCGAGCCGTTGCGCCATCGCGCCAAGCGCGAAATCCGCGCTAGCCTGCTCCAGCGTTTCTGCCGCGCCACCCCAGGCTTGCGTATCGGTCGGGACATAGCCGAGTGCGCGCGTGCGTTCGAGGTCGGGTCGCTGTCCCACACACTCGATTGCGCAGCCGCGCTTATCGCGATCGTGTGCGGTAGACACGTCGGCGGCGATTACCAGTGAAGCGAGCGCCTTCTTCGAATCGAAGCGCGTGCCACCGAATGCATGGATCGCCGCGATGGCCGGTGTGGCGGGATCGCCGTTCATCACGTGCGTGCCGCCGGTGTTGTGCGTCCAGCGATCCCACTCGCCGCCGTTCTGGTCGGCCTGGTTGAGCAAGGACTGCGCGATGTCGCTGCCGATGTCCGCGTCGAGCAACGTGACGAGTTGCAGCTGCGACCGGTAGATGTCCCAGCCGGAGAAGTTCGCATATTGCGCGTGCTGTTCGGGACCGACGCGATGCGTCTTGCCGTCGAAGCCGGCGTATTCGCCGTTCGCATCGCTGAAAAGGTTCGGATGCATCGACGCGTGGTACAGCGCGGTGCGAAAGACGCGACGCTGGTCGGCGCTGCCGCCCTCGATCGCGATACGCGACAGCCACGCGTTCCATGCGCCACGCGCCGAGTCGCGCACGTCGGCGAAGATTTTCGACGGCGGATTCTCCGCAGCGAGATTTGCGCGCGCATTGTCGACGCTGACGTAGGAAATGCCGACGCGAGCGCCGACCGTTCGTTCTGTTGCGGTGTCGAAGAGCAGCCACGCGCCCGATCCCTTGCCGGCCTCCGGAAAGCCGTCCTTGCCGTAACCAGTGCCGCCACGCGCAGAGGTGGCGCCAGTGTGCACCGCCGCGTCTTCCCACGTGCCCTGTCCGGTGAACGGGTGATCGAACTGCGCGACGAAGTAGAGCGTGTAGTAGCTTCGGCGATCCTCGGCGTCGAGATAGCCGCAGAAGTTGCCGCTGGCGACCGAGCCGCTGACGCTGCGTGTGACCGCGTCGATCGTCAAGCTCGCATCGCTGCTGCCGACTTCGCTGTCTGACGTGCGGATCAACATCGTCGCGGGTACGCCTGATGGGTAGCGGAATCGCGCCGATCCGGTGCGTGCGGTCGCGGCGAGTTCGACCTTGACGCGATTTGCCAGCCGCACGGCGTACATGCCGGGCTCGGCGGTTTCATTGACGTGCGAATAGGTGGTGGAGAAGGTATCGTCCTTGGCATCGGTCGAAGGTGACACGGTCGGCACGCTGGTCATCGGCAGAAACGGAATATCGCCACTCGCACCTCGGCAACCCGTGCCGGAAAGATGGGTCAGGCCGAACCCGCGCACGCGTGTGGCGTCATACGCGTAACCGCCGGGCGCCGCGACGCGGCTGTGATCGCCCTTCGTCGTCTCGGGGCTCCATTGCAGCATGCCAAACGGCACGACCGCGCCGGGAAAAACGTTGCCACCGTGCGCGGTGCCGATCCGTGGATCGACTTCGGATGCGGCGTCGTTGGCGGCGACGGACGGCGCTGCTTTTCGCCACGTCGCGCGCAGCGGATGTGCCTCGGTGTTGAACGTGATTGCATCAAAGTCGAGCGCGCCCGGATTGAACAGGAGGTAGTAATACTTGAACGTTTCGGCGAAGACGAAACTCTCCATGCGGTCCTTCTTCTCTTTTGTAACCACGTTCTTGAGCGCCGCGTAGCCCGTATCGGTGCGGCAATACTTCTCGAAGTCGCGGAACATCGTTCGGCCCATCGCCAGGTATTTCTGATCGTTCGTGTAGTGTTCAAGGTAATACGCCGACTCGATGATCTCGGGCCGCAGCGCATAGCCGGGGTAGGGGATTGCACCGGTGCGATAGTCGAGCACTTCCGGCTCGATGCCGTTGAGTTGCCACATGTGGAACGACGAATCCTGCAAACGCGTCGCACGCGGCAGGTCGCCCGACATAGACAACAGCGCCGGGAAGAACGCATCGAGCGCACCCCAGGTCGTGTGCGTTCGCTTGCCCGTATTCATGTCGGCGTAGCCATACCAGAGCGCACCGTCGACCTCGTCGGCCAGATGCGTGTTGATCGCCGCGATGCTCGTCTTCCACATCGCGAGGCAATCCTTGTCGCCGAACAGGCGCCAGCATTTCCACAGGTATTCGTAGTACGAATCGATGCCGCCAGACACATGCGATTCCGCATCGCTCCATTGGCCGGTTTGCACATCGATCGCCGAGCCGACGAGGTCGATCGACGAGCGTCGCTTGAACGTCTCGACCAGCGCGCGCTTCGCCTTGTCGTAGAACACTGGCTTGTTTGTCAGCTTCGCCAGCGTGCCGAATTCAAGCAGCAGGGTTCCAGTCTCGGCCGGGTTGGTTGCCGGATTGCGTGTCTTGCCCGTGCGCAGGTTGATCTCGACCCAGGGAAGGCCGGTCGGGGAGTCGAACACCGGCAGCAGGCGCGTACCCAGGTCTTCCGCTTTTGCGAGCAGGCGTGCGTCGCCGGTGAGCTGGTAACCGGAGAGCAATCCACCGAGCAGGCGGATCGTGATCTCGAAATTCTTGACGTAGACGTCCTTGTCGAAATCGAGTTTCGTCGCGATGAGTTCACGCGCCGCGTCGGCCTCGTTGGTCATTCCCATCACGACCAGCGTGTCGAGCGCATCGACCGGCGTCATCAGCAGCGATTCGCCGTACCAGTCGTACGGCTTGTGGCTGATCGGCGCGAGATCGTCGTGGCCCCACGCATATTGGCGATAGCTTCGCCATGCATGCAGGAATTCGGCTTTGACGTCCGCCGCGAGGCGCGCGGATTCGACGACATCGACGGGCTTGATCTCGTGTGAGTCGGGTTTCGCGTCAAGAGGAAAGGCGACGAATGACGACAACAGCAACAGGCAAGTGAGCAGATGCTTGGGCATGGGGCAGGTCCCGGCAGATTCAGGTCAACGCGGAAGGCGAGCGGCGCAGCAGTGCGATCACTTCGTGACAGGCGCCCATCGTGTGGTAGTCGGTTTTGCCGGCTGGACTCTTCTCATCCGAGTAGGGGCGATTTTCGCGATCGAGGATGCGATACCACGCGCCGTATTCGTGATCGATGAAGTGCGCCCACGAGTAAGCCCACAGGCGATCGTAGTCGTGCGCGTGCCGGGTGCTCCGCGTGCGCTCGTGCAGAAGCGCGGCGGCGGCAATCGATTCGGCCTGCACCCAGAAATACTTGTCGCTGTCGCAGATGCTGCCATCGGGGGCGAAGCCGTAGCAGAGGCCACCGGATTCATCGTCCCACGCATGCGCGACAGCGCGATCGAACAACTGAGTCGCAGTCGGCAGCAGCCAATCCCGTGGCGCATAGCGGTCGAGCGTCAGCAGCAGCTTCGCCCACTCGGTCTGGTGACCGGGCTGGAACCCCCACGGTCGGAACAGGTGTTTGGGATCGTCGCGGTGGTACTCCCAGTCGATCGACCAGTCGGCGTCGTAGTGTTCCCACACGAGCCCACCGGCCTGCGCTGCCTGGCGACGCGTCATCGCATCCGCCACGGCGAGTGCGCGATCGAGGTAACGCGCGTCGTTGGTCGCTTCGAAGGCGGCGATGAGTGCTTCGGTCAGATGCATGTTCGCGTTCTGCCCGCGGTATGCGGAAAACTCCCAGTGTTCGTCCGCTTCGTCGCGGTAGAGGCCGGCCTGCGCATCCCAGAAGCGTTTTTCGAGCAAGTCCCAGATCTCCTCGATCCATGCGGCGGCTTCGCCGATACCGGCCTTGAGCGCGGTCGAGTACGCGAGCAGCACGAAGGCCATGCCATACGCGTGACGAGTCGTGTCTTCGCGACGACCATCGAGGATCGTCCATGCATACGCGCCGCTCGCCGGGTCGCGATGTGCGTTGCGCAGATAGTCGAGGCCGTGTCGTGCGGCATCGAGGTAGTCCTCGCGGCGAAATTCGCGCGCCGCCATCGCATAGTTGAAGACGAAGCGCGTGCTGCTGACGAGATGCCGATGACGGCGATCGTAGACCGTGCCGTCGTTCTTGAAATAGTGAAAGAATCCGCCGGTGCGATCGATGCAGCGCGGGTGGTAGAACGCCATCGTCTGTTCGACGTGGCCGCGCAGGAAATCGACCGAACGGAAATCCGGCGGCATGCTCGTCTTCATCGTCAACAGACCCGGTTGGCGTCGTGGTGTCCCAGCAGCGCGTGTACCTCGTCGCGGGTCGGCATCGCTGCGAACGCGCCGTGGCGTGTGACTGCAAGCGCGCCGCACGCGGCAGCGAAGCGAAGCGTTTCGCCGATAGCGGAAGCATCTCTGGCGAATTCGGGCAACGATGCTGCATCGATGCCGCGTCTCGCGAGTTCGTGCAGCATGCCTGCGGTAAACGCGTCGCCGGCGGCAGTGGTGTCGACTGCGCGAACATGGAATGGTTGCAGCGCGCCCTGACGCTCGGGCGTGAACCAACGCAGCAAACGTGCGCCATCGGTGACGACGACGAAGCGCGCCGCGCCGATCCAGAGCGTGTCGAGCACCGCACTGTAGCCGCCGAGTTGTGCGGACAGAAACGCGAATTCCTCACTGCTGAGCTTGATCACGTCGGCGCGCGCGAGCGCGGCCCAGATACGCGGCCCCGGATCCTTCCTCGCGGGCCACAGCGCGGGTCGAAGATTCATGTCGAAGCTCACCAGTGCATCCGCGCTCCTCGCGCGCTGCATGCACGCGAACGTCGCGTCGGCGATGCGCGACTCGGTGAGCGAATTGGAGCAGGCATGAAAGATGCGCGTTCCGGTGAACGCTTCGTCGCCGAGTGCAGCTTCGCGGAACAGTAAGTCCGCCGCTGGCGGCCGATAGAAACTGAAGCTGCGCTCGCCATGCGTATCGAGCGAGACGAACGCGAGCGCTGTCGGTGCATCCGAGGTGCGTTGCACGTGTCCGACGTGCACGCCCGCGCCGCGGAGGCTGTCGAACAGGAAGTCGCCGAACATGTCCATGCCGAGCATGCCGACAAATTCGGCGTGAGCACCGAGCCGAGCGATGCCGACGGCGACGTTCGCCGGCGCGCCGCCGGCGTGTTGCAGGAATGCGCGGGGTTGTTGCGCATCGCCCTGCGGCGTGCCGAGGAAATCGATCAGCGCTTCGCCGAAGCAGACGATGCGATTCATCCGTGCGAACCCGGCGGCACTGAAAGCGCGCCACGCACGAGCGAGCCGGAAAAACCGTAGTAGACGATGAAGACGTAGCACGCCAGCGGCAACACGAACGCATGTTGCAGTCCGATATGGTCGGCGAGCATGCCCTGCAGCACCGGCACGATCGCGCCGCCGACGATCGCCATGATGAGCAGGCTCGATGCCTTGTCGGTCAACTTTCCCATGCCTTCGATCGCGACCGTGAAAATCGTCGGGAACATGATCGAGTTGAACAGGCCGATCGCGATCACGCTCCACAGCGCTGCGTGACCTTGCGCGATCATGGTCAGCGCGACAAGCAACGCGGCCAGCGCGGCAAACGACCCGAGCAGGCGCCGCGGGTCGAGCGTGCGCATCAGCGCGAAGCCGACGAAGCGACCGACCATCGCGCCGCCCCAGTAAAGGGACACATAGCCGGCGGCCGTCGCTTCGCTGATGTCGCCGATCGACGGCATCGAAAGGTAATTGATCATGAAGCTGCCGATCGACACTTCTGCACCGACATACAGGAAGATCGCAACGACGCCGAGTCGCAGATGCCGATGCCGCAGCACGTCGGCGAAGCGGTGCTTGTGCGCATCCGCACGCGCGGTCGCTTCGGTGAGTGGCGGCAGGCGGAACAACCACACGACGAACGCGAGCACGAACAGGGTGACCGCGACACCGATGTACGGACCGGTCACCAGCGCCGCCTGTTGCGCGCGATAGGCAAGAAGCTCGGGTGGGGCAAGTTTCGCGAGTTGCGTCGCACCGAGCACGCTACCCGACAGGATCAGCATGCCACCGAGCTTCGGTGCCAGCGTGGTGCCGAGCGAATTGAGTGCCTGCGCGAGATTCAGCCGGCTCGATGCGTAGCGGGGATCGCCGAGCAGGCTCACATACGGATTCGCGGCGACCTGCAACAACGTGATGCCGCTGGCAAGGACGAAGAACGCGCCGAGGAACATGGCGTACGACACCGTCTGCGCCGCGGGAATGAAGAGCAGTGCGCCGACGCCGGTGACGGCAAGGCCAATCAGTATGCCGTTGCGATAGCCGAGCCACGCGATCACCTTGCCGGCTGGCAGCGACATCAGGAAGTAAGCGCCGAAGAAGATCAGCTGCACCAGCATCGCCTGCGCGTAGTCGAGATTGAACAGCGATTTCAGATGCGGGATCAGCACGTCGTTGAGGACCGTGATGAACCCCCACATGAAGAACAGCGTGGTGGCGACGGCGAGCGCGACGCGTGGGCTTGCAGTGCGATCAGTCATGGCGGATGCGTCCATCGGGATCGGAGGGAGGGCACGAGCTTTCGCGCACGACGAGGCTCACGTGCGCAGCATTCCGTTCGAGCGGCAGCGACGGATCGTGCATGCGCGCAAGGATTCGTTCGGCCGCCTGGCGCCCGCGCGCACGCGGATCGGTGGCAATGGTCGTGAGCGTGGGCATGCTCACCGCGGCTTCCGGAATGTCGTCGAAGCCGACCACCGCGAAATCTTCGCCAGGACGTCGACCGCGCGAGACGAGCCCAAGCTGGAGACCAAGGGCGACGGCATCGTTGTAGCAGACTGCGGCGGTCGGAGCGGGATCGCGCACGAACAGCGCGCCGGACTGGCGCGCCGATTCGACTCGCGTAGGAATCGTTTCGATTCGCCACTGCAGCGGCGCTTCGAGGCCGGCCTCCGTCAGCGCAGCAACATAGCCCTCGCGTCGCTCGCGGCAGGAGCTCGATTGCTTGTGCCCACCGAAGAACGCGATCCGGCGATGACCGAGCGAGATCAGATGCGCCGTCGCAAGGTACCCTCCGCGACGATTGTCCATCGCCAGCACGTCCCAGTCGCCGTCCAGTTCGCGGTTGAACAGCAGCAACGGGATGTGCTGGCCGACGACGCGCGAAATCGCCGCGCCGTCGCTGCCCTCGGCGGCAGAAAGGATGATGCCCGCGGGTGCATGCTCGACCAGTGATGCAAGAACCGCCTGCTGCCGTTCGACCGATTCGCCGGTGCTGCCGAGTAGCGTCACGAAACCGATCGCTGCGAGGGCCTCGTCGACGCCTGCGGCAAACTCCGCGAAGAACGGATTGGAGAGGTCGTTGATGACGAGGGCGACACTCGACGACGAACGCGCCCGCAGGTTCGCCGCAGCGCGGTTGTAGATGTAGCCGATACGCTGGATTTCCGCTTCGACGCGCGTGCGCGTTTCCGATTTCACCAACGGGCTTCCGCGCAACACCAGCGATACGGTCGCGCGCGAGACACCACAGCCACGCGCCACGTCGTTCAAGGTGAGCTTGGGCTGGCGCACAGCGCGAGGCGTGTTCAATTTGGATCGTTCCAATTTTTATCCAGTCTGGACATTGGCAATGCCATTGTCATCATGCAGTGCCGCATGGCGGGGCCGTTCGGGTGTGATAGCGTGGCCAAATTGGAACGATCCAAATTTCCCGACGTGCAGATCGCCTTCCTGCAGGCTTTCCAACGGAGCACAAATCGTCATGTCGATCGCGTCTTCGCCGACTCTCAAGCCTGCTTTTCAAAACCGGGTATCTGGATACTGTCCAACGGGCGGATCGCGAGGTTTCAGCGCGCGATCCTGGTTGATGATCGTGCTCATCTGCGCTGCCACTCACGTGTCACCGGGCATTGCCGACGAAACGAAGGGCGCGCGCGCCTTCGATGCGGTTGACCCGTTCATCGGCACGGGTGGCGAAGGCCACACGTTTCCTGGCGCCGTCGTGCCATTCGGAATGATCCAGCTCAGCCCCGATACCCAATTGAAAAGCCGCAAGGAAGGCTACGGTTGGGCGGCAGGTTACCGGCACGAGGACACGACGATCTTCGGCTTCTCGCATACACACTTTTCAGGCACCGGACATTCAGACCTCGGCGATGTGCTGGTCATGCCCATCGCGGGTGACGTGCGGCTCGAACCCGGCGATATCGCGAAACCGGGCAGCGGCTACTACTCGCACTTCAGCCACGACGACGAGAAGGCCGAGCCGGGTTACTACGCGGTGACGCTGTCCGACTATGGCATCCGCGCCGAGCTCACCGCTGGTGATCGAATCGGCGTCCATCGCTATCTGTTTCCACAAGGGAAACCCGCGCACGTGCTCGTCGATCTGCGACCGAGCATGTACGACTATCCGGGCAAGGTGTCGTGGTCGCGCCTGCGCATGCGGCCGGACGGGACGCTCACCGGCTTCCGCGAAACGCGTGGCTGGGCGGCGGGTCGCCAGCTGTATTTCGCCATGCGCTTCTCGCACGCGCCGAGCGGACACTCTCTGCAAAACACCGAACAGGACGTGGTCTACAAGGGCTTCGCAGCGCCAGCGAACGAGTCGCCGCGGGCGCGCGCGCAGATCGAAGGCCGCGCACTCGTTGGCGTGGTCGATTTTGAAAAAGATGTGCATGAGCTGATCGTCAAAGCGTCGATCTCGGCGGTCAGCGAGAAGAACGCGATTGGGAACCTCGACGCGGAGATGCCCGGTTGGGATTTCGATCGGGTGCGCGCAAAGGCGCGCAAGGCATGGATTGATGCGCTTTCGGTATTCGACGTCGACGCGACCGAGCCGATGCGCACGAGTTTCTACACCGCCGCATACCACGCGCTGATGGCACCGAGCCTGTTCATGGACAGCGACGGCCGCTACCGCGGATCCGACAACGCGGTGCACCGCGCGGACGGCTATACCAACGTCTCGACGTTTTCGCTGTGGGACACCTATCGAGGCCTGCATCCATTGCTCACGATGATCCAGCCCGAACAGCGCACGAACGATGTCGTCAATTCGTTGCTCGCATCGCGCGCGCAAAGCCCGTGGGGCATCCTGCCCGTGTGGGCATTTCATGGCCTCGAGACGTGGTGCATGATCGGCTACCACGCGGTGCCCGTCATCTCGGACGCGTACATGAAAGGCATCCGCGGCTACGACGCCAAGGCGGCGCTCGAAGCGATGGTCGCGAGTGCGAACTACGCGCCCTACGGCGGACTCGGCGATTACATCAAACTCGGCTACGTGCCGATCGACCGCGAAGGCGAGGCAGCGTCGAAGACCGTCGAATACGCGTTCGACGACTGGACGATAGGGCGCACCGCCGCCGCGATGGGTCGCAAGGACATCGCCGCACAATTCGACAAGCGCGCGGGCAACTGGCGCAACACCTACGACGAGAAGACCGGCTTCCTGCGCGCACGTGTCGCGAGCGGCGCCTTTCGCGAACCGTTCGATCCGGCGAAGAGTGGCTACGGCACCGACTACACCGAGGGCAACGCCTGGCAGTATTCGTGGTACGTGCCGCAGGACATTGCGGGTTTGATCAAGGCGCACGGCGGCGACGAGAAATTCGTCGCGATGATCGACAGCGTCTTCAACGCGAAAGTCGATCCCGCGCTTTTCGCGCACATGGAAGACATCACCGGTTTGATCGGCTGGTATGCGCACGGCAACGAACCCAGCCACCACGTCGCGTATCTCTACGACTACGCGGGCCAACCCTGGCGCACGCAGGAACGCCTGAAGCAGATCATGGACACGCAATATGCCGCGCGCGTCGACGGCCTCGCGGGCAACGACGACCTTGGCGAAATGTCCGCCTGGTTCCTGTTCACCGCGATGGGCTTCTACCCGGTTGCTCCGGCGAGCAACGAGTACGTGATCGGCCGCCCATTCGTCTCGCGCGTGACGTTGAACTTGCCGAACGGCAAGCGCTTCGCGATCGTCGCCGGCAATCTGGACGAC
This sequence comes from Dokdonella sp., assembly GCA_039926025.1. Taxonomy (GTDB): domain Bacteria; phylum Pseudomonadota; class Gammaproteobacteria; order Xanthomonadales; family Rhodanobacteraceae; genus Dokdonella_A. Next base: position 10,781 of record JBDSXV010000117.1, on the reverse strand, counting down.
GCGCATCCGTACATCGGCAGCGTGACACTCAACGGGAAACCGCTGGCACGCAGTTTCATCCGGCACGAGGAGATCATGGGTGGCGGAGAGTTGAGGTTCGAGATGCAGACAACGGCCAATCGCGATTGGGCGACATCGGCCAAGGCAAGGCCCTACTCGATGAGTTCGATGGAAAGATAGCCACGCCGCGCGAACGCGACCGTGCGTGCTACTGCTGCAGCCAGTCCGATCCCTAGTCCGGTGACGACGCACTGGCGAGCGCGGCGCGCGCCGCGAGCAGCGGTTTCAGATACGGATGCGTGTCGTGGACCTGGTCGCGCATCGCCGCAATGGTCGCGTCCAGCAGGGCGACACCTTCCGTGCTCTGGCCGCGTGCGATCAGCAATTGCGCGCGACTTCCGCGAAGCGTCGCGCGCCTGAGGTCGTCGGACGTCAACGCGCTGGCCGCCGCGTCGCCGGCATCCAGCGCGCGCGCGGCTTCGTCAAGCCGACCCAGCAGGCGCAGTGCATCGGCCTGTCCGCGATGCGCGCTCGCCATCATGTAGGCGGGCGTGTCCGGCGATGCTGAAACGATTTTCGCGCAACGCTCGAACGCGGCGAGCGCTTCGGTCGGGTGACCTTCGCGCAGATGGATATTGCCGAGGTTGCTCAGCGAAGGAATCAACTGCGCCGACATCGCGCCCTGCACGCGCTCGCGGCGTGCGAGCAGGTCGACCAGCACGGCGCGGGCTTGTGCATAGCGTTCGGCGAAGATCAGCTGCAAGCCGAGTTCGTTCTGCATGTACAGCGCATCGAGTACGTCGGGACCGTAGCGCGAGACTTCCGACGCGTGCGCCTGGCGCAGGCTCTCGATAGCGCCGTCCACATCTCCCTCGACGAACAGCACCGAAGCTACCGTTACTTTCGCTTTCAGCGTCGCGGGATGGTCCGGGCCGTACACGGCTGTCAGTGTCGCCAGTGCGCGCTTCGCCTCGATCGCACCGAGCAATGGCGTGCCGAGCATGCGCGCGTCGTCGCTGATCAGGTAGTCGGCCTCACCCGCAATGGTGTTGGGCTCACCGAGTGCTGCATTCGCGCGCCGGCGCAATTCGGCGAGTCGCGGCGCCGTCGACATGTCGGGTTGCCGTCGCTCCGCGTTTTCGACCAGGCGCAGCGTGTGTTCGAGCGTCTCGCGATGGTTGCGACCCAGCGTGCGCTCGGCATCGGCGACCACCTGGGTGAGCAGCGCGTCGGCTTCGTCGAACCTGTTGGTCGTGGTCAACACCATGCCGCGCTTGGCGCGCGCGCGCAGTCCCTCGACGCTGTCGGCACGGAATCCGCGCCATCCGGTTGCGCGGTCGAGCAGGCTTTTCGCTGCGTCGAAATCGCCGAACTGGTACTGCAATTCGGCGAGCGTGGTCAACACGCTCACCGCCATTTCCGGTTGCGACGAGAAGCGCCGGTCGACGCTGCCTTCGGCCACCTTCAACGCTTCCCGCACCGTCATGTCGGGGGCATTGGGAATGCGGTGCATCGGATTGGCCGCGTCGAGCAGATCCTGGTTGAGGAAATCGAGCACCGCCGTCGCGGCATTGGCCTGGTAGGTCGCCGCATCGCGCTCGACGCGCAGGCGCCACGTGAACGTCGCGATCGCACCGACGAGAACCGCGACAGCAAGCGCCGCGGCGCCGGTGCCGAGCGGATGCCGTTGAAGATAGCGACCGGCGACGTAGGTCGCGCTGCGCGGTCGAGCATGCACCGGGCGATGATCGATGAACGCGGCGATGTCGTCGACGAGCGCCTCCGCGGTCGCGTAGCGCCGACTCGCGTCGGTCGCCGTGGACTTGCGCAGGATCGCCTGCAGGTCCGCCGGGATATCCGCTGGAAAGGCGGGTTCGCCTGCTTCTTCGGGAGCGACTGCCCCGGTCCGCAGCAAGATCGTGTCCTGCTCCACTTCGTCGCGGCTCAGCAGCGACGCCAGCAGCCGACCCAACTGATAGACATCCGAAGCCACCGTCAGTGGCTCGCCGTGCACCTGCTCGGGGCTGGCGAACCCCGGCGTGTAGGCGTTTGTCGCGAGCGAATCTTCCTGCCCCAGCAGTTGCGCGATACCGAAATCGAGCAACTTGGCGCTGCCGTCCGCATCCACCAGCACGTTGGACGGTTTGATGTCGCGATGGATCACGCCGCGCGCGTGTGCGAAGGCGACGGCGGCACAGACCTGCGTGAACAGCGCCAGCCGCTGTTTCTGCGGCAACGCGTGCTGTACGCAATGCAGATCGAGGCGCTCGCCCTCGATCAATTCCATCGCAAACCAGGGGCGGCCTTCGTCGGTGCGACCGCCGTCGAGCAGGCGCGCGATGTGCGGATGACGCAGGTCTGCGAGGGACTGCCGTTCGCGCCGGAACAGCGCCTCGCTGGTGGCGTCGGGCCGCGCCTGCAACATCCATTTCAGCGCGACTTGTTGCTCGTACTCGCCGTCTGCGCGCTCGGCCAGATACACGATCGCCATGCCGCCGCGGCCGAGTTCGCGCACGACGCGGTAGGTGCCGATGCGCGCACCGGACGACAACTCCGCCAGCGCGTCGTGCGCGCGCAGCAGCGAAGCGGCGACGCTGCCCTGCAACGCGCCGCCTGTGCGCAGGTCGTTGATGTCGATCGGCATGATTCCCCCTTGCGGCGCAAGTCTAGCGTGGTCGGCGGCGAAGAACCCTGTTCGGCGCCAGAGGCGCGGATGGCAAAAAAAGATGCGGTTTGCCGTGTTTGGAGCAAACGTTTCCAGGAACCCTTGACATGAAGAACCCTATCGAGACCTTGAGGCTGACTTTGTACGTGGCAGCAGCAGGATGGCGCACGCCGCCGCTCCGGCCACCGATTTCAGCGTGGTCGTGACCAGGAGCATCATCGGCCTGCCGGCGGAAAACGGCGCGACTCGATCAGCGGACGGGCCGCGGGCGATTTCAACGGCGATAGCAACGCGGACACCGCCGTGGGCGATGGTTTCAGCGCGGTGGACGGCTTCGCCCAAGCCGGCTCGATGACGATCGAATTCGGCGATCCGCTGGGCCGATCCGCGCGATCGGCCAGCGCTTCAATGAGGACCGCGCCGGTGTCGGAGGCGCTGCCGAGGAGAATGACCGCTTCGGCAGCTCACTCGCCGCTGCCGATTTCGACGGCGACGGCTGCGCCGATTTTGCCGTCGGCACGCTCGGATTCCAACGCGTCGCTCATCCCTGCGCGGGTCGAGGGATGGACCGTGGCAAGAGAGCGCTGTAGCCTCGCTCGCTGTGATTTCAAGAGTCATGCCGTGCATGAGCCTGCCTCCGCACTACCTTGCCATGGGCCGCGGGATTGTCGATACGGTCGCGCTGCAGAGCCTCGAAGACGCGCGGCGATTCGGTCCGCAGATTGCGCGGCAGCGCGCCTTGCAGGCGCTCGATGCGGCGCTCGCCGGTATCCCGCGGGACCAGCTCAAGACGCTGGCGTGCGCGCAAGGATGCAGTTTTTGCTGCCACCGCCAGGTCGCGGCGAGTGCAGCGGAAGTGTTCGGCTTGCTCGACCATCTGCGCGCGACGCTCGACGCCACCGCGTTCGCCCAATTCAGCGCGCGCTGTATCGCCACGGCGGATCTCGTCGCGCAGATGCCGCCTGGGCAGCGCGCGCTACGCAGCATCGCGTGCCCCGCCCTGGTTGACGGTGCGTGCGCAGGCTATGCGGCGCGGCCGTTCCGTTGTCGCGCCTACAATTCGCTGGATGTCGAACCGTGTCGCCGTTTCTTCGACGAACCGCGCGAGGACTACACCGGGCCCCCGGCCGACCTCGATCGGTTTGTCGTTGCGCAGGCGGTCATGTTCGGCTTGTTCAGCGGACTTGAGCGCGCCGGCTTCGATCCACGTCAGTACGAACTGGCGACCGCGTTGGCGGATGCGCTTACCGATGCCGAAGCGCCGCCTCGGTACGCTCGCGGCGAACAGGCTTTCATGAATGCGATCGTGTTCGGCTGATGGTTTTCACGCGGGGGTTGATCAATGCCCCGTGTTGCCGCTAGCGGGCGTAGCCTTTGTCGATCCGGGCTGTCCTGCTTCGTCGCATCCGTGGAGAGGGAAGATGCCCTCCGCAGAAACCCCCCTTTTTTTTGGAGAACGACAATGCGATTCATGGTGATGGTCAAGGCGACGAAAGAATCCGAAGCTGGTGTGATGCCGAGCGAGCAGATGCTCAGCGACATGGGCAAGTTCAACGAAGAGCTGGTGAAGGCGGGTGTGATGCTCGCTGGCGAAGGCCTGCATCCGAGCGCGAAGGGCGTTCGCGTGCGGTTTTCGGGATCGAAGCGTACGGTCATGGACGGTCCATTTACGGAAACCAAGGAACTGGTTGCGGGTTTCTGGCTGTGGCAGGTGCGCTCGCGAGAAGAGGCAATCGAGTGGGTCAAGCGCTGCCCGAACCCGATGGAAGGCGAATCCGAGATCGAAATCCGCCAAGTGTTCGAGGCGGAGGATTTCGGTGCCGAGTTCACGCCGGAACTGCGCGAGCAGGAAGCCCGATTGCGCGAACAGATGGCTTCGAAGCAATAGTCGAAGTCCCGAGGGTGCGAATGTCGATCCTGCGCGCGGTCGTTCGTCGCTTCGGCAAGAACTGCAAGCCGCATCGACCGTCCAGAAAGTCTGCGCCCGATGTCGTTCGGCACGATCGGGTCATCCAGTTCCTGCCGAATTCGACGATCCCTCCATCACCGAGAGCCATGACGATGCAAACGACCCTGAAGACACGAATCGCTACCGCCTTGCTTGCCGCCGCCATGACCGGAACCGCATCTGCCGCGATGGTCACGTACGACATCGATCCGAACCACACCTATCCCAGTTTCGAAGCCGATCACATGGGCGTTTCCATCTGGCGCGGAAAGCTCGACCACACCACCGGCAAGGTGACCCTGGACAAGGCGGCAGGCAAGGGCGATGTCGACATCAGCATCGATCTGGCGAGCATCGATTTCGGCCAGGACGAACTCGACGCGTGGGCGAAGAGCGACAAGTTCTTCGACACGGCAAAGTTTGCGCAGGCGACGTACAAGGGAAAGCTCGCCGGTTTCGCCAAGGGCGTGCCCTCAAAAGTGGTGGGCGACTTGAGCTTCCACGGCATCAAGCGGCCCGTCGAGATCAAGATCAACAGCTTCAAGTGCATTCCGCATCCGATGCTCAAGCGCGAAATGTGCGGCGCCGACGCACTGGCCACATTCAACCGCGAGGACTTCGGTCTCACGGCGGGCAAGGACTACGGCTTCAACATGAGCGTGACGTTGCGCATCCAGGTCGAGGCGATCGCAAGCGAGAAGCAGCCATGAGCGGGCGACGCCTCATCACTGCGGCTGCACGCCAGGGCTGATTCTAAATCTTCGAAATCCAGGAGCTACGCATGTTGAAGATCGTTCTCATCGTCATCGCAGTGCTGATCGCGGTGGTTCTCATCCTTGCCGCACTCAAACCCGACACGTTCCGCGTCGAGCGTTCGGCACGCATCAAGGCATCGCCGGACACGGTGTTCGCTCTCATCAACGACTTCAATCGCTGGGGTAGCTGGTCGCCGTGGGAAAAGAAGGACCCGGCGATGCAGCGTACCTTCAGCGGCGCGGCGAGCGGCAAGGGATCGGTGTACGCATGGAAGGGCAACAGCAGTGTCGGCGAAGGGCGCATGGAGATTCTCGATTCGGTGCCGTCGACGCGGGTCTCGATCAAGCTCGACTTCATCAAGCCGTTCGAAGGCCACAACGTCGCAGACTTCAAACTCGACCCGCAAGGCGATGAAACGGCTGTGACGTGGTCGATGGAAGGCCCGACACCCTTCATCGGCAAGATCATGCATGTCTTCATGAACATGGACCGCATGATCGGCAACGACTTCGAGGCAGGCCTTGCGAACATGCAAGCGGTCGCCCAGAAGTAGATCGACAAGAAGTCGATCGACGAGAAGCAGGTCGATCCGGCCTTGCGCCAGGCGAGGGTCGATGGTTTCATCGGATGTCATGACGACATCCGAAATACATCGAACCATCGACGCAGTCTGGCGGATGGAATCGCCGCGCCTGATTGCCGGCCTTGCACGCATGGTGCGGGATGTCGGTCTGGCCGAGGAACTTGCGCAGGATGCGCTGGTCGCAGCGCTTGAGCGCTGGCCCGAAGTGGGCGTGCCGGACAATCCGGGCGCCTGGTTGATGGCCACCGCGAAGCATCGCGCGATCGACCGCCTGCGACGCAACCAGTTGCTCGTGCGCAAGCACGAGCAAATCGGCCACGAACTTGCGGCCGAACAAGAGGACGCTTCATCTCATTTCGATGAGGCGATCGATGACACCATTGGCGACGATCTGCTGCGTCTCGTGTTCACCGCCTGCCATCCGGTCCTATCCACTGAAGCGCGCGTCGCGCTGACGTTGCGCTTGCTCGGCGGCTTGACCACGGACGAGATCGCACGTGCCTTTCTCGTGCCTGAGCCGACGATCGCGCAGCGCATCGTGCGCGCGAAAAAGACGCTCGCCGCGGAACAGGTGCCATTCGAGGTGCCGCGAGGTGCCGAGCTGACCGAGCGTCTTGCATCCGTGCTCGGCGTCATCTACCTGATTTTCAACGAAGGCTATACCGCGACCGCGGGCGACGACTGGATGCGGCCCGCGTTGTGCGAGGACGCGCTGCGGCTCGGCCGTGTGCTGGTCGAACTGATTCCGGAACAGCCCGAAGTGCACGGTCTGGTGTCTCTGATGGAGATTCAGGCATCGCGTGCGCGTGCACGTGTGAACGCATGCGGCGAACCCATCATGCTGCTCGAGCAGAATCGCGGATTGTGGGACCAGTTGCTGATGCGGCGCGGACTCGCAGGGCTCGATCGGGCCGAGCGCCTCAGCGGTGGTGCACCCGCGAACTACACATTGCAGGCGGCAATCGCCGCCTGCCATGCGCGTGCGCGGACGGCGGAGGAAACCGACTGGCAGCGCATCGCGGCGCTGTACGCGACGCTGGCCGACGCCGCGCCTTCGCCTATTGTCGAGCTAAATCGTGCCGTTGCATTGGCGATGGCATTCGGTCCTGCAGCGGGACTGGAGCTCGTCGACGAGTTGACAAAGGAGGCGTCGCTCAAGGACTACCACCTGCTGCCCAGCGTCCGTGGCGATCTGCTCGCCAAACTCGGACGCAACGACGAAGCGCGCCTGGAATTCGAACGCGCTGCTGCGCTGACACGCAACGCGCGCGAGCGCGAATTCCTGCTCGGACGCGCGCAGGCATCGGCGCGAGCAGCGGCGGAATCGATTGACGCTGCGTAAGTGCGACGATCCGCACCGTTGATCTGCGCGCGCTATTGCGAATACTTGCACGACCAGCCATCGCTGCCTCGCCTGGAATGACATGATTCAATCGGTTCGCCTTGCTCGCGCGGCTCTGGTTCTTCTGGTCGCGTTCTCGATGTCGACAACATCGAGCGCTAGCGACACATCAGCGATGCGGGCGTTCCAGATCGAGCGCAGCGTCGTGCAAACATTGACGTCCTATGCGCTCAAGCGCAGCTACGACATCTACGTCAAATTGCCCGAAGGCTATGACTAGCCCCGGAACGCGCAGAGCCGATACCCGGTGATGTACCTGAACGATGGTCCTTATACGTTTCAGGTCGCTTCCTGCGTTACGCGCGTGCCGTTCAAGCATGAATTGTTTGAGGAATTCGTGCTGATTGGCATTGCGTATGCGGCTGACGAGGATCCGGCCGACAGTCGCGCTCGTGGCCTGACGCCCACTGCTGATGTGCGCCGTCGTGGTTCAGGTGGCGCGCGCGCCTATCTCGATTTCCTCAAGCGCGAAGTCATTCCGTTCGTCGAGAAAAACTGGCGGGTTGACCCAGCTGCTGTCGCGCCACTACCCGGGGCTTCAATTGCACGCGCGGGTAGTGGATGGCGCTTATCACGAGATCACGTTTGCCGTCGGCTTGCCGTGGGCGATGCAGAGCCTCTACATGCCGTATCGATGACCGACATGACGATTGCTCTAGCTGCTCGATGTCGTGAAAAAATCAGGCAGCGCGAGAGGCCGCGATCGCGATGATTCGAATGATTTTTGATTGATATTCGCGGGCGTATCGAATATCTTGTGTTGGTCGACGGTGCCCAGCACAACATCTGGGTTGCGGCCGCAAGGTCGTACAGGGAATCCGGTGAAAAACCGGAGCTGCCCCGCAACGGTGATCGGGAACGAACGATGCGTGTGCATGGGTCCATCAGGGCCGATGCCCGGCGTTCGCCAAGCGAGGTTCCTCGCACCCGAAAGTCCGGATACCTACCGCGGCCATGGCTTCGCAAGAAGCAATGTCTGGCTTGAAGGTCCTCGTGGGAGGGGCCGGCCGAAAGTCGTCGCGCCTGCCCATACGGTTCTTCAGCTTTCGACGGTGTCACCCCCTTTGGTTCCTGATTTCGCTCGCGGGAGCGAACGCCGGCGCGTTGCGGACGAGCTCGTCTCAATCCGTGCGTCGTCGTGCTGTTTTCCTGCGACCTTGCTCGTTGTGAAGGAGAACACCATGTCCACCCCTGACGCTGTTGATGCCGCTCCACGCATCACGTCCCCTGCTGCCGCGGCACCCGATCAATCCGGTTTTCGTCTGACCCCGCCGCATCCCGGGCCTGTATCGATGCACGTGACCAAGCGCTCTGGCGCGAGCGAACCGGTCGATCTCAACAAGATCGTGCGTGCGGTGACACGCTGTTGCGAAGGACTGGCCGATGTCGAACCGATGCGCGTCGCGCTGAAGACGATCGCCGGCCTCTATGATGGCGCAGGTACGCGCGAGCTGGATGAATTGTCCATCCGCACCGCAGCGTCGTTCATCGCCGAGGAACCGGAATACTCGAAAGTCGCCGCGCGCCTGCTTGCCGCATACATCGACAAGGAAGTGCACGGGCTTGGCGTTTACTCATTCTCGCAGTCGATCCGGCTCGGTTTTGACGCGGGTCTGATCAACGAACGCGTGCTGGCCTTCGTCGAGGCGAATGCACGCAAGCTCAACGATGCAATTGACACCACGCACACGCTGCGTTTTGAATACTTCGGCCTGCGCACGCTTTACGATCGCTATCTTCTCAAGCATCCGACCCAGCGTCAGGTGATCGAGACACCGCAGCAATTCTGGCTACGTGTCGCCTGTGCACTCAGCGAAACGGCCAGCGATGCCATCGAGCTGTATCAGCTGTTCGCTGCCCTCGACTACGTGCCGAGCTCGCCGACGCTGTTCAACTCCGGCACGCGCCACGAACAGCTGTCCAGCTGCTTCCTGCTCGATTCGCCGGAAGACTCGCTTGAATCGATCTACGCGAAATACCGCGACGTCGCCATGCTGTCGAAATTCTCCGGTGGCATCGGCCTCGCGTGGCATCGCGTACGTTCGGAAGGTTCTTTGATCCGCTCGACCAATGGACTCAGCAACGGCATTGTGCCGTGGCTGAAAACACTGGACTCCTCGGTCGCGGCGGTCAACCAGGGTGGCAAGCGCAAGGGCGCGGCGTGCGTGTATCTGGAACCATGGCATGCGGATATCGAGGCGTTTCTTGAATTGCGCGAGAACACGGGCGACGAAGCGCGTCGCACGCATCATCTGAATCTCGCCAACTGGATACCCGACCTCTTCATGCAGCGGGTCGACAGCGACGGTGCGTGGTCGTTGTTCGATCCCAAGGATGTTGCCGATTTTCCGGATCTGTGGGGAGAAGCGTTCGAGAACGCGTATGTGCAAGCGGAAGCACAGGGTCTGGCGAGGAAGACGATCAAGGCGCTCGATCTCTATGCGCGCATGATGCGCACGCTGGCGCAGACCGGCAACGGCTGGATGACATTCAAGGATGCGTGCAACCGCGCTTGCAACCAGACGGCCAAAGCCGACAACGCGGTGCACCTGTCGAACCTGTGCACTGAGATCATCGAGGTGACGAACGATGGCGAGACTGCCGTCTGCAATCTGGGTTCGATCAACCTGTCGCAACATCACGACGGTATCACGTTTGATTTCGACAAGCTTGCGCATACGGTGCAGGTTGCAGTACGCCAACTCGACCGCGTCATCGATCTCAATTTTTACCCGATCGATAGCGCGCGTTCGTCCAACTTGCGCTGGCGCCCGGTCGGTCTTGGCTTGATGGGATTGCAGGACCTGTTCTTCTCGCTGCGTCTGCCGTTCGACAGTGCTGCCGCGCGCGAATTGTCGGCGCGCATTTCAGAGGAAATCTACTACTGGGCCCTGCGCACGTCGCTCGAACTCGCGCGCGAAAAAGGCGCGCATCCGGCGTTTGCGGATACGCGCGCCGCGCACGGCGAGTTGCAGTTTGACGCGTGGAAAATCACCCCGAGCGATACGGCGCGCTGGAACGGATTGCGCGAAGAGATCAAGGTACACGGTCTGCGCAATTCGCTGCTGATCGCGATCGCGCCGACCGCGACGATCGCCTCGATCGCCGGCTGCTACGAATGCATCGAGCCGCAGGTGTCGAATCTGTTCAAGCGGGAGACGCTGTCCGGCGACTTCATCCAGGTAAATCGCTACCTGGTCGATGAGCTGAAGACGCTGGGGCTGTGGACCGAAGAAGTGCGCAACGGCATCAAGCTTGCCGATGGCTCGGTACAGGGGATGCAACAGCTGCCCACCGAGCTGCGTACGATTTATCGCACGGCCTGGGAGCTGCCGATGCGTACGCTGATCGACCTGGCGGCCGATCGCGGCGCATTCATCGACCAGGTAGCGATTTACCTGGATGAAGTCGCCGGACAGCGTCTCCC
>JBDSXV010000116.1:0-9821 GCA_039926025.1 Dokdonella sp. | reverse complement strand
TCTATCTGACCGCGACGGCAGCATTGGCCTACGCACACGACCAGCGTCCGAATCTCGCGCTTGTCGGTGCGCCGACATTCGCTCCCGTGCAGCCGCACGATGGAGAACGGGTGACGCTCAGTGCTGTCGTGTCGAACAGCGGCAACGTTGCGGTGGGCGAAACGCTGTTGCGCTGGTTCGATGGAGATCCGGACCAGGGAGGAACACAGATCGGGATGGACGTTATCGTGCCATCTCTCGTGTCGGGCTCCAGGGTGAACACGACGCAGACATGGGACACCAGCAATCGCGCTGGAGAACACGCTTTGTGGGTCGTGCTGGATGCCGGTGCGACAGCGGCAGAGTCGAGCGAGCAGGACAACCGCGGCCAGTTGGCGGTCACGGTGCTGCCGCCTTCGTCGTTGCCCGATCTGTCCTTGAGCGCGGCGGATTTCTCCCTGACGCCGACCACCGTGACGGCTTTGCCAAGCAACGTGCATGTTGCCGGCACACTCCGCGATATCGGCGCCCAAGGCGTGAGCAGCGCGGTCGTGCGCGTGTTCGCCAAGCCCGACCTGACGCATGCCCTGGCACAGGCGATCGTCGATGTGGCGGCCCGAGGCTCAGTGCCAATCTCGTTGGATTTCAATGCGACTACGGCGGCGACGCTCAATCTCCTGCTGCGTGCAGATCCCGAAAATGCGGTCGCCGAGGCAAGCGAGACCAACAACGATGCAGAGCTGGTGCTGCCGTTCGGACAGTCACTGGATCTGGAAGTTCTGCCGACGGACCTCGCGGTGCTGACGGCGACGCCCCTGGTCGGACATTCCGTAGCCATGGATGTCACAGTGCACAACCGCGGTACGGTCGACTCGCCGCCAGTGGTACTGCACGCGGAAATCGTCCAGGGCGGCGCGACGGCGACGATCTTCGATGCGCCCGTGCAGTTGCCTGCGGGCCAATCCGTACACAGGCAGCTGACGTGGCTACCCGATCAGCCGGGCAATGTGCAGCTGCGCATTTCTCTCGATCCCGCCAACCAGGTTGCGGAGACGCGCGAGGACAATAATTCCGCCCAGCTTGATTTTGTTGTCAGCGCTCTCGACCAGCCTGATTTGACCTTCGTCGCGGACAGCCTTGGATTTCTGCCAACTCCGGCGCTGCAGGGACAGCCGCTGACCGCGAGTGTCGGTGTGCGCAACCTGAGCTCGGTCGCTTCCGGCAGCTTTCGTGTTGCGCTGTATGCAACGGATCCATCCACTGGAGCCTCGCCGATTGGCAGCACCACCGTTGCGTCCCTTGCCGCATCCAGCGAAACGACGGCAACGATGGTTGTTCCCGAACTCGAGTTGAGCGGCGACCAGCGGTTGTTCGCGAAGATCGATGCGGACAACCAGATCGCCGAGGTGGACGAAACCAACAACATCATCGTCAAGGCACTGCGCGTATTGTCGCTGCCGGATCTGGCGATCAGCGTCGCGGACATCGTTCTGACCCCTCCGCTACCCGTGCCGGGTCAGGCCGTCCAGGCACGCGTCACGGTGCGCAATCTCGGTAGCCAGGATGCAAACGGCACGGTCGTAGGCCTTTTCGAAGGAGACGCTACGACGGGTGTATCGGTGGGCCCCGATCAATCCTTGGGCACGCTTGCCGCCGGTGCATCGATGACCTTGACGTGGAACTGGACGCTCGGCCTCGCGCCGAATGCGCGCAGTGTCACGGCCATCGCTGACCCAGGAAACATCGTCGATGAAGGTCGCGAGGACAACAATAGCGCTAGCTTGCCGTTCGACGTGCAGGATGGTGATTTTTTTGCCAGCGAGCGTTACATATCGCCCAATGGCGACGGCGTTCAGGACGCGGCGGTGGTTGTTTTCCGGATGCCGCAGGCGGGGCCGGTTGAAGTCGATGTTGTCAACGGTGCGCAATACGCGGTCCGACATTTTTCCGACGTAGCATTGAATGGCGACCTTCGTGGTCAGATCATCTGGGACGGGCGCGATGACCGCGGGCGCATCGTGCCCGATGGCGACTATCGCGTTGTCGCGACCGGTGCCGATCACCAGGGTCGCGGCAATCTCCTCGTGAGCGTCGACAACAATCTTTCCTCAATGCTGGAAGCGGTCGATACGCCCTATGGCGTCTATGGCGTTCTGCCTTCAAACATGTTTGGAACGCAGATTCCGCCGGCATCCAGTCCGTTGCGCGACCAGCTATTTGGATTCTGGGCCCGGGTGAACAATGGCGTTGTCGGGCTGTATCGCACTGGCACGCTGTTTCCGGCGGCGGTCCCGATCATTTCGGACCAATGGGTCACTGCGTTTGGACTAGCACAGCAATCGCCACATGCTGCCCTTGCAGCTTTCGCGTTCAGCCCCGATGGCAGCGAGCTGGCTGTTGTACTAGCCGGTCAAACGGCAGGAGGGCAATACAAGGTCTGGGTCCTGCGCACGGCCGTCGACCAGATGAATGCTCCGACCGTGGTTGCGTCGTTCGACAATACATCCCCGATGCGCGTGCTTGGGTATTTCGATGCCAACACGATGGTTGTCGGGCCGACCAGTGACGGGGTGCTGCAGCTTGTCGATATCAACAGCGGGGTCGTTACTCCGTATCGCAGCTACGCGGATGTGCCTTCTGGCGGCCAGTCGACCGTATTGCCAGTCGGCATTCTATGGAGCGATCAAGGCCAGGACTACCGTGACTATCCAAGATTGTTCGTTCCGCGCGATCAGGGTAGTCCCATCATTCATCTGGAAACCTCTGCGCCAGAGTCGGGCATCGAATACGCGTACGCGGCACAGCTTTCACCACGCAAGAGCGCCGTTGCGATCCACACGCGCGACGGGCAGCGGGAAGCGGTCGAACTGGTCGACCTGGCGACTGGTGCCCGTAGCACCTTGACGCAGGTGGTGCCGGGCATTGCACATGGCGCGCGATCCGGAGAGCAAGCGAGTGTCGGTCGCTACTACGGCATGGGCTGGCTCGAACGCCAGGATCAATTGCTGGTGCAGGATGCGGCGACGCGCAGTTTGTTGGTCTATGCCGAGTCAGGGCAACGTCTGTCGCAGACCCCGTTTCCGGAACTGCAGCGCATCGGCGACTACGCAGTAGACGGCAACCAACCCCCTGAGCACTCGGATCCGACGAATGTTTTCCCGGAGACATTCAACGGACTGACGACAGATCGGTGCCAAGGCATCGATGCTGGCTTGGGGACAGAACGTCAGATTTTCGATCCCGCAACGAACCGGCTGTTTCTCGGCTTCGGTGAATCGGTCGCCCACGACGTCTTTGAGGAAGGATCTTGGGCTCTCGAGTCTTCTTCCGGTATCCGAGACTACTTCAGTGCCGATGTCGACACTGGAGTGGTGGAGACAATCCAGCAGGGCACCCTGTTGCCGTTGATTGTCGGCGCCGACATTGCACAGCATCCATTGCGGCACACGTGCATGGATGCACCGCCGAAGGATTGGCCGCTGCTCATTCTTGGCGATGGAGCCAGGATTCTTGAAGACGGCCACGTACAGACGCTCTCGCGCGGCGTGCTACCGAAGTCATGGTTGGATGAAAACAACTCCCTCCAGGCAGTTTGGCCGGACGAAACGCGCGCGCAGCTCAATGGGCATGTGTTTTCCTCGCTGCTGAATCTGACCGCGGAACTGCAAGCGCGCACCTTGGGCCGCGGCATCGAGCTGTCGGGTGTCGCTGCGGATCGCAATTTCGCCTACTACAAACTCGACTGGGCACCGATCGAGCAGCCGAACAACTGGCAGGCCTTGACTCCCGCGAGTCCAGATCAGGTGTTCATCGATGAATTCCTGAACTGGGTGCCGCCCCAGTCGGGCACGTTCGTGATTCGTCTCACCGTGGTCGACAAGGCGGGCAATTCTACCTCGACGAGTGTTACGGCCTCTTCGTTTGACAGCTCGGCAATCGACAACTTCTCGCTTTCACCACGCTACTTTTCACCGAACGGCGATGGCGTGAAGGACCAATTGGTCGTGAAGTATAGGGTCCGTCAGGCGGTGACCTTGGACGTCCGCATAAAAGACGCGAATGGCAATATCGTGCGCTCTGTCGACCTCACCTATGGCATTGCGGACGTTGGCGCGCAAGAGTTCGACTGGAATGGGCGCAACGACAGTGGGCAACTCCTTCCTGACGGTCGATATCGTGTCGATGTCGACGGGTTCGCGGGCTGGGTCATCATCGACACCGTGGCGCCGGAGCTTGCCGGCGACATCGTGCAAGCCTATCGGAAGGCAATCACGGATGATGTCTCCCCGCTAGAGGTCGTGAATGTACAGCCCGAGGTGCGTCACGCCGCACGCGACCCAAATCTCGTAGAGGTCGTGTTGGAGTCTGCGTTGTCCGGCGGTGACGTTTGGGCGCTGCTACCAGGAACAAGGTGTTGTTCGCTGGAACTCGGTAGTTCACTGGATCCTGGCAGGAATATCGGCGATCCCGCGAACTGGAACGGGTTGACTGTTCCGATCGATGCTTTCGCCAACCATAGCTTCCGCATGCGTGCGACCGATGCCGCCGGCAACATCCGGCTACTGGCATTGGGCAATGCAGATGAGGCGCTGCCGCTTAGCAGCGTGTCCGGACAAAAGCGCACCTTCGCCTACCAGCCGCCACCGTTTGCGCAGCCACCGGATGCGCTTTCGCTGTTGCCGCTGCTGGTGGAACACGATGCAGAAGACTATTTGCAGGCGTGGGATGTCTCCGGCCTTGTATCGCGCATTGCGGTAGAAACGACGCCGATCGATACGCCGGATCAATGGATCGAGCGCGGAAATTACGAAATCGCCGACGTAACCTGCACGATGGTGACGTGTGGACGGGACTTCAAGCCAGGCGAATTGCATGTGCCGTTTGACGTCGATGCGCTCCCACAAGGGACGCGCGCGTTGGTGCGTCTGCGCGGCGCGCATGCGAACGGCACACAACTCTACTCCAACCAGGGATATATCCACGTTGGCGGCATCGAAGCACCGATCTGCAACGGGACAATCGAAGACGTAGTCCCCAAAATTTCTGTTTCTGCTGTCGAGTTTTATGACGGGCCGCTGGCTTCGGCGTCGCTACATTTTGTCTCTCATAGCGGCGAAGAAGAACTTGCTGCAGCCTCCTCGATTGGTGTCGAAAAGGCGAATTTCATCCTTCCTGCTACATCGGATGGCTCGACTGCCTGGGTTGCCGGCGTCGACACGCAGGGCTATCGCCACGTCTCGCCGGTGTCAATCCTGCTATGTCCTGCTGGTCCGCCCAATCCGCCGGTCGACCGAACCGGTTGGCACATAGCATTGAACCGTAAGCCGGTGATCCAAGACCAGTGCGACGGTCGGCCTAGCGACCAAATCATGCTGGACCTCTCGATCAGAGAGGTAGCGCCCCCGACACCCATCGAGCCGTTACCAAGCCATATCAAGCTCAGCTACGTCGATGGAATCAGCGGTCTGCGTGTGGTCCTGCTTGAGCGGGACGTAAACGAGAGCAATGCGTCGCAGGCCACGCGAACGTTCACGCTCTCGACCGTGCACTGGCCGGAGGCTGAGTACGAAGGCCGGCTCGACATGACGTATCCGGGCGGTGGTGTTGGCTCCAAGATCATTCAACTGCCCGTGGTCAAGCAACCTCCACAAATAGCGATCACATCGCCGGCCGCCGGGCAACGCGTATGTGCCGTGCCTGCTGAACTGGGCAACCAGACACTGCAGATTGCCGGAAGCGTCGACTCACTCGGCGCGAGCAGCTATCGAATTGAATTCGGCCTGGGCGCCAGGCCTCCTGCCTTTGAATGCAAAGCGCGAAGAGGAGAGGAGCCGCCCCCCTCCCTGTTTCAGCAGGAGCCTGAATGCCTGCCCTACATGGCATTGACCAATATCGTCGGTGCTTCGACCAGCGGCAGTTTGGTCAACGTCCGGGGAAAACTCGAAACCTACAACGGCATCTCCACCGTGCGACTCAAAGGCCTGAACTGGTCGGGCGGCACGGTCTGTACCGATTCGACAATTTATCTGGATAGCGATATTGAATACCTTGAAAGTGCACCGCCGAAGACGATGCTGCCCACCATGGGCCTGAGCATCGTCGGTATTGCACCGATGGGCGACCCGGCCCACATGCAAGGCCAATTTTTCCTGCGTGCGAACGAGCCCGTGCAGTTTGCTGCGACGGTGCATCGCGCGACGATCGACCACCAGAGTGGCGCGCTCAAGCTTGAAGAAGCAGTACTGACGACTCTGACCCAAGCCGACAGCATCGAGGGCAACATCGATGTTGTATGGGATGGCCGCATTGGGGGTGACGTTGTTGCCGACGGTTTGTACGGCATCGCGGCTACCGCCAGTGATGGCTGCGGCCACGTGAAGACCATCCAATATGGCGCTGTCGTCGATTCCACGCCGCCGCTGGTCGCACTGACGGCGCCAGCGCAAGGGAGCTCGAGCGCAGCAGCGGTGATTGAAATCGTTGGTGCCGTGACGGACACAGCGCTGGTTGGTTGGTCGCTCGATGTCTCGCTTGCAGCTTCGCCACATTCTTGGCAGAACCTTTCCGCTGGCGGATCACCCATAACGACACCCGCGGCAATCAAGGCATGGTCGCGCGGTTCGGTTACGGGCCCGGTCGACTTGCGCTTGAGCGCCATTGACGCATTTGGCAACCGTGCCGAAACGCATGTTTCGATCACGCTCGAAGATCCGCCAAAGCTGATCGGGGCGGCGGAACTGCAGCCGCCTCTCTTCTCACCCAATGGCGATGGAGCACTCGACACGACGCGGCTGCAGTTGAGTCTGCTGCAGAACGCCAGCATCGACATTCGTGCAGGCAATGCCTCGCTATATGCAGGCCCAACTCCGGCCGGTATCAGCGGGCTCGCCTGGAGCGGTTTGGACGCCAATGGCCACCCGGTTCCCGACGGCATCTATCAGATGGACATCCGGGCAACAGATCCGAACGGCGTCGCCGTTCCCGAATCGCTGACGCTTACGGCGACCATCGACTCAACGCCACCGATGGTTGAAGTGCAACAGCCAAACGGAGCATTCGCTGCTGCCTCATCTTCAGTACGACTACGTGTCGAAGACACACATCTTGCAAATTTCGACGCGCGATTGACACGGTCCGTCGACGGTGTGGTCGTCGCGTCGCTCGGCGGGACGCAAGGGGGAGACGTCCTGTTGTCTACGCTCGCGGATTTGGCTGATGGAGTCTATGCGCTGCATGTCGAAGCACGCGACGGCGCCGCCAACGTGACGACGCGCGATGTCAACTTCACCATCGATGCGACGCCGCCCGTTGTCGCGTTGAGCGCTCCCGCTGAAGGCGCGTTGATCGCGTCAAACGCGGCGACGTCGGTGCAAGGCAGCGTCAATGACGCGCACCTGGCGTCCTACACCTTGTCGGTGGCGCCCGAGCAGGAAGACAGCTGGACCGAGCTCACTCACGGCTCAGCCAATGTTCCGCAGGGCGAGGTCCTGGCTTGGCATCCGAATTTGCCCGATGGGCGCTATCGGCTGCGGTTGCGTGGCATCGACGAAGCGGGTAACACGGCCGAGGTCATTCGCGCGGTCGACATCGATGGCACGCCGCCGGTGGCGCACATTTCTGCCCCGGTCGATGGCGGATTCCTGCGCTCCAGCGCAGAAATCCAGGGAACCGCGACAGATGCGCATTTTGCCGGCTATCGCTTGAGCGTGATCGCGGCCTCGCAGGAGACATCGGGTCAATGGACCGACGTGTACGGCGGCACCGTTCCGGTCGATGCAGGACGTCTTGCCCTGCTCACGCTGACGCTGCCCGAGGATGACTACCTGCTGAGGCTTGTCGTGACGGATCACGCAGGACTCAGCAGCAGCGATCAGGTCCATGTGCGCATTGATACCCAAGCGCCACCAACACCGATCAATCTCGTTGGGCACGTCGACGACAACCGCGATTCAGTGCTCGACTGGAATGCGGTGGCGGCCCCTGATCTCGCCGGTTACTCCATCTATCGCGGTGGTGAGAGGATCAATGCGACGCCCGTCAGTGCTGTCCACTACGTGGATGCGGCGGCTCCGGAAGGCGGCCTGAAGTATTCGGTGCGCGCAATCGATCACGCTGGCAACGAGAGCGCGTCTAGCAACGTGGTGACGCTCCTGATCGACCACACGCCACCGATCACCGCGATTCTTCGGCCCATTGCAGGTGAACGTGTGCGCGGTGTCTACGACGTGGTCGGCACTGCCTACAGCAACGACGACTTCAAGCAATACCGGCTCAGCGCGCAAGCTCTGAGTCCGGCTGGAACGGTCGAGGTGGTGGGTGGTTCGACGCTTGCTCTGCAGGGACGCACGCTCGCTTTGTGGAACACGCTTGCGCTTGCTGAAGAGACCACGGTGAGGCTGCATCTTGAAGCCGACGATGTGCTCGGCAATAGCGCCAGTGCGGATGTCGACGTTGTCGTGGACAACATGGCGCCCGCGGCGCCGACCGGGCTTGCCGCGGCGTTGAGTGGTCTCGATGCGCAAGTTCACTGGAATCCGAACAGCGAGTCGGACCTGCTTGGCTATCTGCTCTATCGCGACAATGTCCTCGTCAATGCGCCAGGTCCGAATCTGCCTGCAGATTTGCGGCCATTCGCGTTGACCGACGTGAACTTCCTCGACGCGAACGTGCCCGACGGACAGCACAGCTATGTTGTCTATGCGATTGACCGTGCGGGAAACGTCAGCCCACCGTCTGCGCCCGCGACACTCGACCCCATCGACAACCTGCCGCCGTCGATGACGATGGAGTCGCCGCTCGCAGGCGCGAGATTCGACACGAGTATTGTCATTCTCGCGACCAGTCGCGATACCGATATCGCTGAAGTGGGTTTCTCGTATCGCGCGCAGGGTGCGAGCACGTGGGTCGATCTCGGCGCGGCGTTGACAAACGCGCCGTATCGGATCACATGGACGCCTGCTGCAGACGTACCCTATGGCGCTTACGAGATTCGCGCATTGGCGCGTGATCTCGGCGGACGCTACGACCCGCAGCCGCCGGTCGTTGCCGTCGTCCGCGCGGATCTGACGCCGCCGGGCGCGCCTGCGCGTCTGGTGGCGCACAGCAATGGCGACACGGTTCATCTGGCCTGGAACGCAAGCGGGGCGAGCGATCTGGCCGGCTATCGCATCTATCGTGACCACCTGCAAATTGCCGTCGCAGCAAGCGATGCGCTCACGTCCGATGATCTTTCACTGCCGGATGGAGACTATGTCTATACCGTCACGGCGCTCGATGCGTATGGCAATGAATCGACGCCGTCCAATGATGCGACTGCGCCCGTGTTCAGTGTCTCACTTGACCAGCCCTACTCGCCGACTACAGCGAGCGCGATCGATCTCAGCGGTCGCAGCGGCAAGCCCGGCACGCTTTCGTTGCATGTCGATACCGACTCGGGGTCTTCCGACAGCACACCCTCGCCAGTTGCAGGTGCGGCTGCGTTTGTCCTGAATGCACAATCGCTCTTGTCCGGCGGCAACCACTTTGTTGCGCGCGTTGCTGATGCAAGCGGTAACGTGAGTCGATCAGCAGAGGTTTGGGTGGATCGAGGCGCGATTCCTGTGGCGCCCACCGGTGTCGCGGTGACAATCGACGACCATACGGCGACTCTCCGCTGGGACGCGAATGCGGAAGCCGATGTGATCGGTTATCGCGTGTTCCGCAACGGAGGCATTGTGGCACCGGATGCATTGCTTGCCGAAGCGACCGTCGCGACCAGCGATGCAGGTGGCGATCCCACGCTGGCCGTCGATGGCGACCCGCAGACCTATTGGGAGACCACGGTTGCCGATGGCAATGTCGAT